>DASWDH010000418.1:0-6978 GCA_036395495.1 Polyangiaceae bacterium | reverse complement strand
TCGAGCGTGACGTCGTCCACGTGACGCATGTACTTGGCGTGGTAGTCGGCGGGCAGATCGAAGAGATCGACGTCGAGCTTCTGATGAACCCTCTTCTGGGGCGTGTCCACGTCGAAAGCATGGGACCGAACGAGATAGCGCTTGGCGAAGGCCAGCTCTTTGGCGGTGATGCCCCTTTCGCGCCAGGCCGTCATCAACTCGAGCTCGAGCGCGATGCACGGCGCCGCCTCCTTGGCCGCGGGAAAGGTCCACATGCTGAAGGCGTCGCGCTGCCGATCGTAGGGTAGGCGAGCATAGGCACCATACGACCATCCGCGCTCCGAGCGAATGGCGCGCATCATCCGGGACGTGAACGTGCCGCCGAAAATCGTAGTCGCCACGTGCAACGCAATGTGATCGGGATCGCGTGGGTGACTGCCGATCTCGCCCATCAAGATCTGCGTTTGGGTTCGCTCCGGTTTGTCGACGAAGACGAGACGTCTTCCCCCTTTCAGCTCCGGGGGCGGGATGAGGTCGGCGAGGGGCTCTCCTGCCGGAAGTCCGGCCAAAAGGAGATCCGACAGCTGCCCAGCGCGCACATCATCGATGTCGCCGGCGAATGCGATGGCGATGTTGTCGCGCACGAAATGTCGCCTGTAGTGGTCGATCACGTCTTGCCGCGTAATGGCTGCGACGCTCGGGATCGTCCCGCCGATGCGCCGCCCATAAGGATGATTCTCGAAGACGATCCGCCGGAAGTGTCGCGTGCACAGTGCTCGGTCGTTGTCGCGCGCTTCCACGATCTCGCCCTGTGTTTCGCGCAGCAGCCTCCCGAGCTCGACCTCGTCGAACGTCGGCTCGGCCATCATCGTGGCGAGCAGGTCGAGGAGAGATTCGAGCGATCGCGAGATCACGTCGGCATGCAGCGTGATCACGGACGCGGATACGTCGGCCGAAAACTCCGCACCGAGAGCGTCGATTCTCTCCTCGATCTCGTGTGAGGCGAGGCCCCTGCATCCCCGCCGCAACATCCGAACCATGATCCGCGTCAATCCATCCTTGCCTCGTGGATCGGAAGAGGCTCCCGACCGGAGCGCGATGGCGATGCTCACGAAGGGCAGCGCGTGGCGTTCCTCTACGTAGATGGCAGGTTTCGTCGGCGTGCGTTGCTGCGGCGCAGCCGGTTCGATCGGTGTCACGGTGGTGTTCAATCGAGCCTCATTGTTCCACCGCCGGTTCGGGGTGCACCTCGACGATGGTGCGTCGTTCCTTCACGAGGTAGCGGCGAGCGGCCCGTAAGAGATCGGATCGCGTCGTCCTGCGATAGGCTTCGAGGCGCGAGAATGAACCCACCGGATCGCCGAGGACCGTGTAGTAAAAACCGATCTGTTCGGCCTTTCCGCTGGCCGTCTCGAGGCTCTGCACGAGGGCGAGCTCGACCTTGGCTTTGACCTTATCGAGCTCGGCCGAGGTCACCGCCTCGGCGATCGCCCGCGCGATCTCCCGGTCCAGCGAGGCGAGCATGTCTTCCGCCGTTTTTCCCGGTCGCGCCGTCGCGTAAATTTCGAATAGGCCCGGGTCGCGAAACGTGCTTACCCACCCCCGAAGCTCGGTCGCGACTTCCTCCTGCTGAATGAGCGCCCGGTGACAACGTGAAGATCGCCCTGAGAAGAGCACTTCGGAAAGCATCGTCAGAGGCACGTGATCGACGTCGCCGAAAGCGGGCCCGTGGTAGGCGATGGCCAACTTGTCGGTCGCGGTCGGCTTCTTGACGGAGACGCGCCGCTCTTCGGTCTGCGGAGGTTCCGGGCGAACGTCCTCCACCGGAATTTCGGCGCGGGCGAGGCCGCCGTATGCGTTTTGGATTTTTGCCAGGAGATCCTTCTCCCGAAAATCACCGACGGCGACCACCGTGGCGTTGTTCGGCGCGTAATACGTGCGATAGAATCGCGCGCAGTCGTCGGTGGTGAAACCCTCGATGTCCGCCATCCAGCCGATGGTGGGCCAGCGGTAGGCGTGCGTCGTGTAGGCGGTGTTGTAGAGGAGCTCGCTCACGGCGCCTTCGACGTCGTCGTCGACGCGATAGCGACGTTCGTTGGCGACGACTTCTTTCTCGCTCGTTACTTGCGGTTCGCGCAAAACGAGTGTTGCCATGCGCTCGGCTTCGAGCTCGATCACGAGGCCGATGCGATCTCTGGGAATACTCTCGTGATAAAAAGTCCAGTCGACCCAGGTCGCGGCATTGCTCTCGGCGCCTGCTTCTTCGAGCGTCCGGTCGAAGCTCCCCGCGGGGTGCTTCTCGGTTTCGTTGAACATGAGATGTTCGAAGAGGTGGGCAAGCCCCGTTTTGCCCACTTTTTCATGGCGAGACCCCACCGCGAACCAGGTGTGGTAGCTCGCGACCGGCGCGCTCGTATCGACACTGAGGAGCACGGTAAGGCCGTTGCCGAGCCGATACTTCTGGACGGTCATGGTCGGGCCGAGCGGGAAACTACCGTCGTAAGCGAGCAGGGCTCCCTCGGGGCGCCCCTCGTTGAGCGCCCGCATCATCTGCGCCCGCTTGTCGCGCGGCCGCTCTTCCTTCTGCTTGGTATCGACCGACTGCGTCAATCGATTCTCCCCGTTGCCCCGCGAGGACGTCGAGACCTGCGGCGCAAGCGCAGAACGACCAGCGCGCCGAGGGCGATGGTGGCCAACCCCAAAGGCCCGACGCTGGCGCTTCCTACCGCGCGACAGCCGCAGCCTCGCGAGCTCGGGGGCACCTTGCCGGGAGGCTCGGCCGGCGGTTCTTCGGCGGGAGGCGTCGAGGCCGCCGATGTGTCGGTCGCTCCAGAGGCTTGGTCGCCTTCACCCGAAGCGGTCTTGTTGTCCGGTGCACCCCCGCTCGCGGCGGGCGCGGCCGGCTTGTCCTTCTTCGGCCCCGAAGCGACGAACGAAATGGAGCGCCGATCGATTACCGGGTTGTCACCCAAGAGCACGATCGTCTGGGTGGCACCCACCTGCGCGCCGTCGGGCCGATGGACGGCCACCGAGTAGTCACCCGCCGAAAAATTGTGCGAGCGGGTGATGGTGAAATCGAATTTCGTCCGGTCGTAGAGCTTTCCGCGGGAGTCGGCGAAATCGACGTCCACGCTCTCGTGCAAGGGCGTTTGACCCACCAAGGGAATCTTGCGTTTTTGAGGCTTCTCGCCATGCGCGTCGTCGAGGTAGTTCTCGAGGATAGCCGTCGGCGTGAAGGTGAATTGCATCGGCACATGGGGCGTGTTCGGCTTGCCTCCGTACACGATGGTCATCATCAAATGCCAACCGCCGTTCGCTTCTTGAATTTCCTTTTTGGCGAATGTGAGCGTGCCGGCAGCAAACGCGTTTCCGAGACCGAGCGCAAAAGCGCAGACGAAGGCCAATGCGAAAATGGGCAGTGGGGTCCGGGCGAATCTCATGGGCCACGACGTTAGCACAGTGCCAGCGACCAGGAACTACCGGCGAAACCTGCTCCGGCAGCACCGCCGCCCCACGCCATCCTGACCGGCAAGGGACGATTCACAGGGAGGCGGCGAGGCGGTTCTCTTGTTTTGGTGAACGTCATTCGTGGCTGGGAGGGCGTCGCCCGAGCGAGAGCCATAAGAAATTCGGAACAGCTAGCCGACGCCGCGCAGGGCGGTAGCGCGGGCGACGCGCGAGATGCCGAGGACGAAGGCGGCGGTGCGCAGATCGCATCCGAAGCGTTTGGCCGTCGTCCTGAGATGGACCCAGGCCGTTCGCATGGCGCTAGCGAGCTCGTCGTTCACCCGCCGTTCGTCCCAATAGAACTGTTGCACGTTTTGCACCCACTCGAAGTAGCTCACCGTGACGCCGCCCGCGTTGGCGTAGATATCCGGCAAGACCACGATCCCCTTTTGGGCGAAAATCTCGTCGGCCTCGGGATCGGTCGGGTGGTTGGCTCCCTCGAGGATGTAACGAGCGCGCACTTCCGCGGCGTTCGCCCGCGTGAGCACGCCGCCGAGTGCGGCGGGCACGAGCACGTCACAGGGTTCGGCCAAGAGCTCATTCGCCGGAAACACGTCGCCTCCTTGGAAGCCGGCGAGCTTCTGGTTGGAGCTGACGTATTCGTGGAGGGCCGGAATATCGAGCCCGGCCGGGTTGCGAACGGCGCCGGCGACGTCGCTCACTGCGACGACTTTGCCGCCTTCCGCATGGAGCAGGCGAGCGACCCACGAACCCACATTGCCGAAGCCCTGAATGGCGTAGGTGAAGTCACCTATCTTGCGGCCGATCTCTTCGAAGAGGCACTGCGCGGCGAAGAGGAGGCCGCGACCGGTCGCGGCATCGCGACCCAGGGAGCCGCCGAGCTCGATGGGTTTGCCGGTCACGACGCCCGGCGACCATCCATGAAACTTCGAGTACTCATCGACGATCCACCCCATCGTCTGCGCATTGGTACCCATGTCGGGGGCGGGAATGTCGCACTGCGGTCCAATCACGTCGTGCAGCTTTTGAACGAACGCGCGGGTGAGCCGCTGCAGCTCGGCTGCGCTCAGCGTCGCTGGATCGCAGGCGATGCCGCCCTTCGCGCCACCATAAGGAAGGTTCACGATCGCGGTTTTCCAGGTCATGAGCGACGCGAGCGCGTTGACCTCGTCGGGATCGACTTCGGGGTGGTAGCGGATACCTCCCTTCATCGGTCCGCGCGAATTGTCGTGCTGCACGCGGAAACCAGTGAATGTGCCGAGCGAGCCGTCATCGCGCAACAGGGTGCATTCCACTTTGATTTCGCGATGCGGCGTAATGAGCTGTTTGATGATGCGTTCGTCCAATCCGAGGAGACGGGCGGCTTTGTCGAAGTTTTGGTTGGTGGCTTCGGTGGCTTTCATCGATCGTCAAAATCTCAAATGGGTCTAGGGGAGATACGTCGGTTGGTCGCAACGGTGATGGCTGCCATGTGGACGATCGTCTCGACCGAGCTATTTTGTGAAAGGACCGTGACCGGCTCGCGCATGCCGAGCAGAATCGGTCCCACCGCCTCCGCGCCGCCGAACGCCATCAAGAGCTTGTAGGCGATGTTGCCTGCGTCGAGGTCGGGGAAAATGAGTACGTTGGCCGCGCCGTTCAAATCGGAGAACGACCAGTCCTCCCGCAACGCCGGCAAAAGGGCGACATCGGCCTGCATCTCGCCGTCAATCATGAGCTCGGGGCGGAGTTTTTTCACGAGGGCGGTGGCCTCGGCCACGCGTCGCGGGCTCGCTTCGTTCAAGGTGGCGCCGAAGTTGGAGAAGGACAGCATGGCCACCCGTGGCTCGATTCCGAGGTCGCGCACGGCATCGGCCGTGCTGACGGCAATTTCGGCCAACGTCTCGGCATCGGGGCAGATGTTCACCGTCGTGTCGGCACAGAAGAGTACGTCGTGGCCTTTCAGCAGCATGTACATGCCCGCCGCTCGCCGCACCCCCGCGCGAAGGCCGATGATCTGCAGGGCGGGCCGGATCGTGTCGGGGTAGCTCGAAGTGAGGCCCGAAACGACGCCGTCGGCATCGCCGCTGTCCACCATCATCATGCCGAACGTCCGGCGCTCGCGGGCCATCACCTTTTGCGCGCTGTAACGGGTGATGCCTTTGCGACGACGCTTGATCCAGTACCCTTCCACATAAGCTTCCAGGCGCGGCGAATCGGGCGGCCATATGATTTCGGCCTGCGACAGATCGAGCGTCAGCTGTTCGGCCCGCTCGCGGATGACGTCGGGGCGCCCGAGCAAAATGGGCCGGCAGATCTTCTCGTCGGCCACGATCTGCGCGGCCCGGAGAACTTTGTCGTGCTCACCCTCGGTGAAGACGATCCGCGCTTCGGTCGCTTTGGCCAAACCGAAGATCTTGCGCATCACTTGACGCGAGGGGTTGATGCGGCGCTCGAGCCGTTCGCGGTACTCGGCCAGGTCGACAGGTTGCTGGGCGACGCCGGTCGCCATCGCTGCTTGGGCCACTGCGGGTGCCACCCACAGAAGCACGCGCTCGTCGAACGGCTTGGGGATGATGTATTCCGGACCGAATTTGATTTCCGTCAATCCGTAAGCCAAGACCACCCGCTCGGGTACGTCTTCGCGCGCCAGCGCGGCGAGAGCGTGCGTGGCGGCGAGCTTCATCTCGTCGTTGATCGCGCGCGCTCGCACGTCGAGGGCACCGCGGAAAATGTAGGGATACCCGAGAACGTTGTTCACCTGATTGGGATGGTCGCTGCGTCCGGTGGCGACGATGGCGTCGGGGCGCGCCGCCGCGGCCACGTCGTAGGGGATCTCCGGGTCGGGATTGGCCAGCGCGAAGACGATCGGGCGGGACGCCATCAGCTTCAACATTTGCGGCGTCACCAGGTCCGCGGCGGCAAGGCCGATCAAGACGTCCTTTCCGGCGATCGCCTCCTCGATGCTTCGGTGGGGCGTATCGATGGCGAAGACCCCTTTGTAGGGATCCATCTCGTGCGTTCGTCCTTTGTAGATGATGCCGAACTTGTCGAACATCGTGATGTGCTCGCGGCGCACGCCCAGCTTGACCCACAGCTCCATGCAGCGAACGGCGGCGGCGCCCGCCCCGAGGCACAGGATCTTCAGCTCGGGCAGTTTTTTGCCGAGGATGTGCACGGCGTTGAGGAGCGCCGCTCCGGTGATGATCGCCGTGCCGTGCTGGTCGTCGTGAAAGACCGGAATGCTCATTCTGCGCTTGAGCTCTTCCTCGATGTAGAAGCACTCCGGGGCCTTGATGTCCTCCAGATTGATGGCGCCGAACGTCGGCTCGAGCGGGCACACCGCTTCGACGAAGCGATCGGGGTCTTCGGCGTCGAGCTCGAGGTCGAAAACGTCGATGTCGGCGAGCCGCTTGAAAAGTAGCGATTTGCCTTCCATCACCGGTTTGGCCGCGTGGGGGCCGATGTTGCCGAGGCCGAGTACTGCCGTTCCGTTGGTAATGACCGCGACCAGGTTGCCGCGCGCCGTGTAGGTGTCGACGAGCGCGCGGT
>DASWDH010000417.1:0-3222 GCA_036395495.1 Polyangiaceae bacterium | reverse complement strand
CGAAGCTGCGCGAGCTCGCACGCACGCACACGATGATCGTACAGGATGTGGTGCGGGTGCAGAATCGGATCAAATCCGTGTACCGGTCGCGGGGCGTCGCAATCTTTGGCAAGACCGTCTACTCGGTTCACGGACGGCAAGGAGCCCAACGAACATAGCCGCGAAAAGCCGGCGCAATTCGGGCAATACGCGGTCGTGCGCGAAATGCGCGCGGGGCAGAATGGCGTGCGTATACGAAGGGCGCCATCCGCAGCTCGGGAGCCGGGTGGCGCTCAAGGTCATGCGGATGTCGCGGAAGACTGTGACCTCCGCGCCCGGTTGCCGATCCTAATCCGCGGCGGGGGCTTGCAGGTCGACCACGAACATGTCGCCCCCGTGGTAGAGCACGCGCCGCGTCGTTCGGAGTCGGTCGATCGCGTTCATCATTCCGACGAACGCCGGCCCGAGCAGCTTGTGTTCGGTCAGGACGTTCGCCGCCGCGTGCTCTTCCCAGTCCTTGCGCTTGTAGAGGCCAGTCGACGCGGAAAAATTGACGAACACGAGGTAGCGGATGGCGCGGCGCTCGAGATAAGCGATGAGCTCCTGCTCGTTTCCGTTCGTGGGCATTCCCGGCCTGGGGCTCACGCCGCCGGGAAAGTCGACGATATGGACCGGGTTTCGCGCGAAGTCGAAGCGGAATGGTTCTTCGACCATCACGAGCATGGGGGCCCCGGCCGGCACCGCCGCTTGTGCCTCGTCGTACGGCTGCGATCGCATTTTCGCGGGCTCGATCGATTGGGTCATCACCTTGCCCATCGCCTGGATGAGCCCGGTGTATCCCTTGGTGATCTCTTCTCGCGCCGTGTACATCTGCAGGATCAAGCCGACCGCCGCAACCAACCCGGGGAGCGCGCGCTCCGTCAAGCGCCCGTGACCTCCTTGGCCTCGCGAGGCCGCGAGCGCCAGAGCGAGAACGAGCGCGACCTCGCTCGCGAAGTAATACCGGCCATGGCCGTTGGGCGTGATGAGCGGCAAAAACCAAATTTCGGCGACGAAGCCGATCGCACTCGCGAACAGCAACGCCGCGAAAGGTCGGCGCGAGTTTTCTTCACGCACCAACATGGCTGCCAAGACCAAAATCGGCCCGGCGGTGATCGGGAACGCAAACATCGCGTTGTCCCAATAGCTCTGGATGCGTGCGACCGGGCTCGGAAAAACGCTCATGCCGCTCAGCGCGACGCGGAAGTTTCCCCGCGTGAGGGGGAACATCCAAGCCCGAAAGGTTTGGTACGCCTGCAACGACCACGGAAGCAGAAGGACTGCCGTCGTGCCCGCCGCCGCCAGGCACTCTTCCGAGATTCGCCTCGTTACTTGTGGGTGGCTGCGCGCCGTCCAGAAAGCAAAGGCGTAACTCGCGGCCACCGTGCCGACGGCAACGACGCAGTAGTTCTGGCGCAGCGCGCAGGCCCCGGCCACGAGCACGCCCAGCAAGACGCCGTGCTGCCATCTCGGGCGGACCGCGTTCGCCCACTGCACCGTGCGATAAAGCGCTAAGAAAAAAACCGCGCCGGACAGCTCGCTCGTCGAGTTCTCGCGGTTGTTCGGGAGGGTGAACAAAGCTCCGAGCGCCAGGATGGCGAGGAGGCGCCCGAGCTCCCCGCGCCGGGACAGGCGCCCGCCGAGCAGCAAGGCCGCCAGCACGAGCGAGCACAGTCCGCGATCGAAAATGTGCGGCCGAAGAAGGCCCTCCGGGACGCGGGCGACGAAGAGCGCCTGAAAGAACGACTGCCCGCCCCACGACTGCAGCCGGCGGACACTGAAGGGCTGGATCGAGGCGCCCCGCTCGAGCATCTCTTTCGGGAACACGAAGTAGGCGGGAGCGTCGTCCCAAACGTACCAGCGAGACGAGTCGAGGATGGAACCGCAGTAGAGGACGGCCCCCATCGCCGCAAGGAGCGCTGTCAGCAGCCAGAACCACGGATGCGCGTCTTTCCAGCGGCCGAGCGCGGCACGATCGAGCTTGGCACCCTTCGCCACGAAGAACACCTCGGTGCAGAGCGCCGCCAATCCCAAAGCCACGAGCGCGAAGGTCGTCACGCGCGAAACGATCCGCATCGCGAGCAAGAAGCCGCCGAACGCGGCGACGACTCCCATCCCCCACCCTAATCGGAGCCCAATATCCGCCGCGCGCCGAGGGGCGAGCACGCGTCGCAGGACGGAGCCCCACCCGAGAAATGCAAGCATGAGCACGACCCCCCACGCGGCGATGGCCAGTAGGGGCCGCGCGACGCCGTCGATCGCAACAAGCACCGCGATCAACGCCGTAACGGCCAGCGTCGCGACCGACCCGACCGCCACCGCGGCAGCGCGGACCGGGCGCCGTACCACCCCATGCTCCGAAAGAGACGGATCCGACTCGGAGATCGCCGTCAGGGTCTCTGCGTCGTTGTTTACGCTGTCGAGAGGAAGTGAACGTTGCATCAAGGTTTCACCGCGAGGCGAGTGCGCCGACAGAAGACGCCGCAGTCGAAGCAACGGATGTGCCACCGTCCGCGTTTGCCCGTAGCATGATTCCATGGCACACGTCGAGGCTCGACCGTTCAGCCGGCGCGCGGACCGTGGCACATTGTGCGCCACGCCGTTCGCGGACCGATGCGTCATGGCAAGGCCTGACGTAGACGGCAATTGGCAATTCTGCAGACTCCCAGCCGGCGTGCGAAACGGAGGAAGTCACCTATTCCTGCGGACGGTTCGAAGACAGCCCGCGGTCGTCGGATCGCTCTGCACGGCCGACGTAAGTAACGCAACACGGCTGATTGCGGTCGTTATTGTCGTCTGGTCAATGTCGTCGTGCCGTTGAAATAACCTCGGCCGCCCGTGCAGTTGTCGTAAAGCTGCACGAGCGTCAGCTTGGAGCACGTCGCGTCGAACGTGGCGGGATATCTGGCGTCGAACCACCAGGCGCATTGCCCCAAGCCGATGTTGGTCGTGAGGCTGAAGAAGCCCGGCGACAAAGCGTAGGTGCCGTACATCGTGTGCGAGGCACAGAGGTCGGATCCCAGAGGGCCGCCGACGAAGTTGCCCACCTCATCGAATGCGAACGTCGCCGCCGGAACGACGGGCGTCACGGGGTTCGCGGGAACGTCCCATGAGCCAAGCATCGAGCACTTACCGTCGCTCAAGGAGGGAAGATTGTCGCGACCATTCAGAGGTGATGGATCGGTCCTCGCATAGTTGAAGCTG
>DASWDH010000416.1:0-1804 GCA_036395495.1 Polyangiaceae bacterium | reverse complement strand
CGCGGTTTGAGGATGTTCTCGTCGTAGACCGGGACGCCCTGCGTGCGCAGAAAATCGGTGATCTTCTGAACTTCTTCTTCGCTGATGAACGGACATTGCACCCGACGCGTATCGTTCGTGCCGTTCATTTTAACGAGCATGTCGCCGCGGCCGAGAAGGTGCTCGGCCCCCTGCTCGTCCAGAATCGTGCGCGAGTCGACCTTCTGGGCAACCCGGAAAGCGATACGGGTCGGGAAGTTCGCCTTGATGATGCCGGTGATGACGTCGACGCTCGGCCGCTGGGTGGCCAGTATGACGTGCATGCCCGCGGCGCGCGCCTTCTGGGCGAGCCGCGCGACCGCCGCCTCGACGTCCTTGCCCTGCTGCATCATGAGATCCGAGAACTCGTCGACGACAATGACGATATACGCGATTCGCTCGGGGAGCTGCGCATCGCTGCCATCGGCGGCCGCTGCGACGGTGACCGGCTCGCCGTCGGCACCGATGGCGGTCACTTGCTTCGTGCGTGGAGGCTTGGCCAGCCCTTTTCGCACGCGGTCGACCCACCCATTGTAGGTGGCGATGTTCTTCGTCCCCGCGTTCGCGAAAAGCTGGTAGCGGCGTTCCATCTCGTCGACGGCCCACTTCAGCGCGTTGGCTGCCTGCTTCATGTCGGTCACGACCGGGAGCAGCATGTGCGGAATCTTGTCGAAGGGGGCGAGCTCGACGACCTTGGGGTCGATCATGAGAAGCCGAAGCTCTTCCGGCGTGCGTCGGAATAACAGGCTGGCCAGCATGACGTTGAGCCCGACGCTTTTGCCTGCTCCTGTCGCGCCCGCGACGATGACGTGCGGCATCGAGGCCAGATCGGCGAAGAACGGGGCACCCACGTGATCGCGGCCGAGCACGACCGGAAGCGGTACCCCGAGCTCGATGAAGCGCTGGTCTTCGACCAGATCGCGCAGCGACACCGGCACACGCGCCTCGTTGGGAATTTCGAAGCCGATGCGGTTCTTGCCGGGAATGGGGGCGATGATGCGCACCTTGCGCGAGAGCCCCAGCGCGAGATCGTCGGCGAGGGAGGCCACCTTGGACACTTTGGTCCCGGCTTGCGGCGAGACCTCGTACGTCGTGACCGTGGGACCAGGATGAATCTCCTCCACCATTCCCTGCACGCCGTAATCGTTGAGCGTTTTTTCGAGCAGCTTGGCATTACGGCGAAGTAGCTCACGGTCGATCTCGAGGACCGTGGAGGGGGGAGGTTCCAAGACTTGCGTGCTCGGCAGCCGGAAGCTCTGCTGCGGGGGCGGGGCCGCTGCCTTGCTCGCCTTGCGTGCGGCCATCTCGCCGCTCGTATCGACGATCGTGGGACCCTCTTGCTTCGCGCTCGGGCGGCGCCGGCTCGTGGTCGCGGCCGGCGCTGCGTCGGCGACGGGAGCTGCAGGCGTCGGCGGCGCGACCGTGGGGGACGGGGCCGGCGCTGCGATGGCGGCGGCGGGCGTCTCGGCAATGTGCAGAGGCGGCGGCGAAGGGCTCGTCGATTCGCCTTCTTCGTCGGTGAGTGCGGCGATGATCGCTTCGTCGTGAGGTGTCGCGTCGATGCGTGGTTCTCGCGCGTGACGCTGTTTTTCCGCTCGCTCACGCTCGAGATCGCGCGCCATGACCCACGCGCCAGCCACCGCGCGCGCCCCCTGCTTCGCCTTCGCGGCGGCGGCTTCCGTGCCGCGGCCCGCCCGCTCGACCCACGCGATGAACGAAAACGAAGCGCGCCCGATCAGAATCAGCCCAATCACCGTGAGCCCGATGATGTAGGAACCAAGCGTGG
>DASWDH010000415.1:0-3359 GCA_036395495.1 Polyangiaceae bacterium | reverse complement strand
CGATCGCCATCGCCCACAACGGCAACCTCACGAACGCCGAAGAAATCCGAGAAAAACTCGAGGCCCGCGGCTCGATTTTCCAGAGCAACGCCGACACCGAGGTCATCGTCCACCTTCTGGCGATGAGCACGCAGCGGGCGGTCGAGGATCGCATCGCCGACGCGCTCGTTCAGGTGAGAGGGGCCTATTCGCTGGTTTTTCTCACCGAAGACGCGCTCATCGCCGTACGCGATCCGATGGGCATTCGGCCGCTCGTCCTCGGGATGCTGCCCGGGGCGAAGGGACCCAACGTAGTGGCGAGCGAGCCGACGGCATTCGATCTCATCGACGCCAAGCCGGTGCGCGAAATCGCGCCAGGTGAGATGATCGTCATCGACGAAAACGGCCTTCGCACCTCTTCGCCGCTCGCGGCGACGCCCCGCAAGAGCTGTGTTTTCGAATACGTCTACTTTGCCCGTCCTGATTCCAAGCTTTCCGGGGCCACGGTGTACGAAGTCCGCAAGAACTTGGGGCGCAGGCTCGCGCAAGAGCAGCCGGCCGCCTGCGACATCGTCATCCCGGTGCCCGATTCCGGAGTGCCAGCTGCGATGGGCTACGCCGAAAAGGCAGGTGTTCCCTTCGAGCTCGGCCTCATCCGCAGCCATTACGTGGGCCGCACCTTCATTGAACCGGAGCAGTCCATCCGGCATTTCGGCGTCAAGCTCAAGCTCAATCCGGTGGGTGACACCATTCGCGGCAAACGGGTGGTGGTCATCGACGACTCCATCGTTCGCGGCACGACCAGCCGGAAAATCGTGAAGATGGTGCGCGACGCCGGAGCCAAAGAGGTGCACATGCGCATCTCGAGTCCGCCCATCCGCTGGCCCTGCTTCTACGGGATCGACACGCCGACCCGCAGTGAGCTCGTCGGTTCGAGCCACACGAACGAAGAGATCAGCCGCTATATCACCGCCGATTCCCTGGGGTATCTTTCGCTCGAGGGGATGCTCGACGCGGTGACTCGGACGCCCGGATTCGAGCGGGGTCCCGCCGAATTCTGCCACGCCTGCTTTTCCGGCGATTACCCGATCGACGTGACGCCTCCCTCGAAAGGTCGACAGCTCCCCCTCCTGCGGCTCTAGCGCTACCCTTATCCTATGGGTATGCGCGACGGTCTCCCGAGCGGTCGGTCGGCTTCGCCGGCGAGCGGCCTTCTGGACCGCCTTCCGGAGCGGGTCTCGGTGTACGAGGTCTCTCTGCGCGATGGTCTCCAGAACGAGACCGCGATGCTCCCGCTCGAGGGCAAGAAGCAACTGCTCGCTGCGCTCCTGTCGACCGGCCTCACCCGGATCGAGTTGACCAGCTTCGTGTCTCCCCGCTGGATCCCGCAGCTCGCCGATGCCGACGAGTTCGGCCGACAGGCCGAGGCCCCGCCGGGCGTGGTCTTCAGTGCGCTGGTGCCGAACGCGAAAGGGCTCGAGCGGGCGCGCGCAGCGGGGCTCCACGAGATCGCGGTGTTCATGTCCGCCAGCGAAACGCACAATCGCAAGAACACCAACCGCAGCATCGAGAGCTCGCTGGAGACGTTTCGAGAAGTCGTACCGCCGGCCCTCGAGGAGGGGATGCGCGTGCGCGCTTACGTCTCGACGGTGTGGGGTTGTCCTTACGAAGGAGACGTCGATCCCGAGCGCGCGCTCGCCATCACGTCGCGCCTGCTCGAGCTCGGTTGTTATCAGGTGTCGCTCGGCGACACGATCGGCGTGGGAACCCCTCGGCAAACGGCGCAGCTTCTCGAGATCTTCTTGGCCGACATCGCGGCCGAAAAGCTCGCCCTTCACTTGCACGATACACGCGGCACCGCGCTGCCCAACGTGTTGGTGGGCCTCGCGTTCGGGATTCGGGATTTCGACGCCGCGGTGGGAGGATTGGGCGGGTGCCCCTATGCTCCGGGTGCGGCGGGCAATGTCGCGACGGAGGACCTCGTCTACATGCTGCACGGCATGGGAATCCAGACGGGACTCGATCTCGACAAGCTCATCGAAGCGGGCAAGGTGGCCGAAAAAGTCATCGGTCGCCCGCTGCCCGGCAAGGTGCATCAAGCCGGCGCGCGCGTGCGCCGCGGCTAGCATGACTGTGTCAGATCTTTGCCATGACAGATCACGCAGCAGTTGCCGCATGTCGGTCAGGTAAGGTACGGCGAGTCCGTCGGAAGGTGGCATGAGAGGGCAACGGCCGTCAGGCCTCGCCTCTGCTTGATTGACTCGGCGCGGCCTTCGGCCCACCTGCGGAGCTTCGCCGGCAGCCAATGCTAGCAAAGGCCGGTGCCGTCACGGAACCGTGGGCGGCGTCACGCAGCGCAAATGGGTGAAGTAGACCTGCCGTGAGCCGGTGCGGTTGTCGGCGAAAAGCACGCCGACTTCGCCCTGGGGTCCGAAGGAGAGCGTCGAGTCGGTGCTGTCGCCTGCCGTACTCGTAATCCTCATCTCGGCACCGAGCGTCTCGAGCTTGCGGTCGAGCGTCTTGGCATAGAGCTCGTAGCCAGAGTTCTGATCCCGGTCGTCGCTCCACACGAGCAGGGCGCGGTCGCCGTAAGGCAGGAGCGCGGGATAGCGCGCGTGCGCAGGGGTTCGGGTGAGCGGCTTGGCCGCGACGATCTCCTCGCCGAGCTCGCCGCGCACGGCGCCGTAGACCGTCTTCACCCGCGAATCGGGGTCGTGCCAGGCGACGAGGTATTGCGACTTGTTGTAAACGACGATCGGTGTCACCCCGCCGGTCATGCTGGCGCTGAGGCGTGCGGCAGGAGCGAGCGGTTTGAGCTCCCGGTCGAACGGCGCGAACATCACTTCGTGGCTGGTGGGGTCTCCGCGCATCCAGACGATGCCGAGCGACCGCTGGCCCGCCGCGATCGCGGGTGTGTTTTGCCCCCGGCTGCCGTCGTCGATGAGGCGCACGTTGCCGCCGATCGGCGCGCCGTCGACGTTGATGCGCTGGCCGTAGATTTCGTTTCTCCCGCTCGAGCTCAAACCGCTGTCTTGCCAGACGACGACGAACTCGTTTCCGGTCCAGGCGAGCGACACGTCGATGGAGAAGTCTTCGGCGTGCGTGATCCGCAGGTCGGCGTTTCGCTTGGTGCCGTCCGGGTTGGCGATGTTGAAATAGACTTCGTAATTGATGATCCCACCGCGAGCATCGCGGCGATCGCTCCAGGCGATGCCGAACCGGTCACCGGTCCAAACCAGGGGACCGCCGTATGCGTCAGCGGGTATGACCGTGAACTGCGTGGGCGGGCCGAGCCGGGTGCCCGTTTGCGAGAGCGCCGCGAGGTACACCGAGCTTCGGCTGGCCACCTCCCCCGAATAGGCACTCATATAGTTGTCGCC
>DASWDH010000414.1:0-4941 GCA_036395495.1 Polyangiaceae bacterium | reverse complement strand
CAGCGTCGTCGGTCCGTGCGTCGCTTCCGCCCAGCGCCAGCTCCACGGCGATCCTGCGTGAGCTGCCGGCGTCCGCGACTCGGCCGTCGGTGACGATTCGGCAGGACGGCGATCGGTGCATTCTCGTCGAGTACGGTCCGATGGTGCTCGATCTCGCCCTCCGCTTCCGCGTCCACGCGCTCATGGATTGGTTCACGCAAACGCGCCTGGCGGGAATCATCGATCTGACGCCCGGTATCCGTTCGCTCCACGTGCACTACGAAGATTGGGTTTCGCGCGAGCGTCTGCTGGATGCGCTCGCGCGTGCCGAAGACGAGCTGCCCGCGACGGATGCCATCGAAGTTCCCTCGCGCGTCGTTCATCTGCCGCTCTCGTGGGAAGATCCGGCGACGCTCCTGGCCATTCAGAAGTACATGCAGTCGGTACGTCCCGACGCGCCATGGTGCCCGAGCAACATCGAGTTCATACGTCGCATCAACGGCCTTGGCAGCGTGGACGAGGTAAAGGACATCGTTTTTTCCGCGAGCTACCTCGTCCTCGGGCTCGGTGACGTCTACCTGGGGGCGCCGGTCGCCACACCGATCGATCCGCGGCACCGCCTGGTCACCACCAAATACAATCCTGCCCGCACTTGGACGCCGGAAAATGCGGTGGGCATCGGCGGCGCCTATCTTTGCGTCTACGGAATGGAAGGCCCAGGCGGCTACCAGTTCGTCGGCCGCACCTGTCAAATGTGGAATCGAATCAAGCCTGCCGATGCCGCGCGACCGTGGCTGCTCGATTTCTTCGATCAAATTCGATTTTACCCGGTGAGCGAAAAAGAGCTCCTCGCATTCCGCGAGGCGTTTCCCCGCGGGCGGGCGAAGCTGTCCATCGAGCCGACGACGTTTCGTCTCGCCGACTACCAGAATTTTCTGCGCGAGAATCGACAATCGATCGCGACCTTCAAGGCGAAGCAGCAAGCCGCTTTCGAGGCCGAACGCGAACGCTGGGCCAACCTGCCGCAGCCCAGCGACAATGACCCCGAGCCCGAGACTGCTTCTGCGTCGCAGCTTACCCTCGCGCCCGGTGAAACCGCGATCACGTCGCAAGTTGCGGGGAGCGTTTGGCAGGTTCTCGTTGTTCCAGGTGACCGGGTGAATGCCGGCGACAAGCTGGTCGTGCTCGAAACCATGAAGATGGAAACGGTTATCGCCGCGCCCCGCGCCGGCTGCGTGCGTGCCGTCGTCTGCGCGCAAGGGATGGTCGCCCAGCCCGGTACCCCGCTCGTCGTCCTCGCCGCGAATTAAGCGCCCCCACCCGAGGACTCCCCTCCCCGGATGAGGGCGCGCACGACCTTTTCAAAAAACGTAATGGGCACCGATGGCGAAGGTGGTTTGGTTCTTCTTGTTGCCATCGACACCCAGGATCTCTTCGGTCGCGATGTCGTGCCGAAGCTCGGCGCGCAGGGTGAAGGCGCCGTCGAACGTGTAGCCGGGCGTGATCGTGAAGTTCTGGTACGCCGGGCTGTTGAGGGCGAGCGAACGCGAGCCATTCTTGTCCTTGAAGTACTCGTAACGCGCGCCAACCGTTATCGCGTCGACTTTCAGGACGGGCTGCAAGCCGAATCCATACCAGGACGCATCGGTAGCATTCCCCGCCGCATCGGGTAGCCCAACCGCTTTTTCGTTCCCCATGTTCGCCTGAAAGTTGATCGTGATCATGTCGGTCGGGATCACCGCGCCGGTGAGATCGAGGGACATGCGGGGGTTGGTCGTGGCTCCGCCCACTTCGACGCCGTACGTGCCGGACACCGCGGCGAAGAACTGCGGTACCGGTGTGATGCCGACCCGGAAGATGCCGGTCTTCATGTCGTTGTTGTCCGCCGTATAGAAGCGGCCGTTGGTATCCCAGCCGTTGACGAGACCGATGCCGACGTCGACTGGCCCGGTCGCGTAGTGAAGCTTCGCGCCGACGTGGGTGACCGGTTCGGCGAGGTAGTACAAGAAGCCGCGGGTAATGGTCGGGTTCGACGGCCCTTCCACGACCTCGATGCCTTCGTAGGTGACGAACTTGCCGGCCGTAAACGTGACGCCGTAATTCGAATACGACGCATACGCTTCCTGAACGTCGAAGAGCTGGGCACCGGATCCCGCCGCGGGAAGTGGTGTGATCGTGAAATTATTGACCGCTGCGTCGGAGCCCGCGTCGAACTCGATCACACCGGTCACGTGCTCCGTCGCCTGGTGCTTCAACTGCACGTGGGCGGCGTGGAGCTGAAAGCCGTTGGCGGTATCGTACGCGCGCGTGAGAAGCGCCTTGCTGTAGTCGGGCGAGCCGAACGTACGATGGTAGGCGCCTTCGATGTGACCACTGATCACCGTGGGTGGCTTGGCGGGAGCGGCCGGTGCAGCCGGAGCAGGCGGGGTTGCGGCAGGCGGCGTCGCACCCGGGGTGCTGCCAGGCGGAGCAGGATTGTCGGGCGGCGGCGGGGCTGCCGGCGCTGGAGGCGCAGCCTGAGCGAAAGCATTCGCCGCGCCGAGAAGGGTGGCAACGGTCACACGGTACGACGGCACACGACGAAAAAAAGAGGATGTCATTCCAATTCTCCGGATGATGAGTGAGCTGCGCTCCCACGAGTCCCCTCCGGTTTGCTCATGGGCGCGTCCGTTGTCCGAGCGGGCCCATTCCCGCCGGTTTGCAGCGCTACGAACGGCGAAACGTGTGCGGTTTCGGCACCCAGAACGTAGGGTCACCTACTCCTTTCGCCGTACGACTTACACGAAGCGGTGTTTCGTGCAGTTTTCGTCGTAACGTCGAGACGCAAAAGAATCGGGGGGGGCGATTTCGTGCTCCGCGCGAAACACATGAGACAACGTCTTGTCTTACGGCAGGCAGCACACCATGCTGCCAGGCGCCATGTCCCGCCCGCGCGATGTCGCTATGCCTCTCGATCTCGCTTCCCTGCGCGCTGCCTACGAGACGAACGCGCTTTCGCCGACCCTGCTCATCGAAACTCTTTACGACGAGCTCGATGACACGGCGAACGAGGCGATCTGGATTCATCGCGTCACCCGGGCCGCGGCACGAGACGCGGCGCGAAAACTCGAGCGCATGCGCGACCAGCGCGGCGCATGGCCTCTCTACGGCGTCCCCTTCGCGGTGAAAGACAACATCGACGTCGAGGGACTCCCCACGACCGCTGGGTGTCCACCCTTTGCGTATGTTGCCGAACGAACGGCACCGGTCGTCGCTCGCTTGCTCGATGCGGGGGCGCTGCTCTTGGGAAAGACGAACCTCGATCAGTTTGCCACCGGCCTGGTAGGTACGCGTTCGCCCTACGGGGTGCCGACCAACCCTTTCGACGTCCGCTACATCACCGGCGGCTCGAGCTCGGGTTCTGCCGTGGCCGTGGCGCGTGGCTTGGTCAGTTTCGCGTTGGGAACGGATACCGCCGGATCCGGTCGGGTGCCCGCGGCGTTCACCCATCTCGTCGGGGTGAAGCCGAGCCGCGGACTCGTGTCCACGACGGGTGTGGTGCCGGCCTGTCGCTCTCTCGATTGCGTGTCCATCTTTGCTCTCACCTGCGAAGATGCGCGGCACGTCGCACAGGTGGTGACTGCCTTCGATGCTTCCGATCCTTACGCGCGCGTCGAGGCAGATGGCTACGCGTGGCAATGTGCCGCGCCTTCCCGTCCGTTCGATTTCGCGGCAGCCCGCGAAGAGGACATCGCACCTTACGTCGATGGGGAAACGCTGCGCGGGTTCGAAATCGCCTGCCGACATCTCGAGGCGCTCGGCGGTCGGATGCGCAGGATCGATCTCACGCCGTTTTTCGAAGCGGCGCGCCTCTTGTACGATGGGCCCTGGATCGCCGAGCGTCTCGAACCGAGGGAGGCGTTCCTCGCCGAGCACCCGGAAGCGTTTTTGCCGATCACACGGCAGATCCTCGAAGGTGGGCATCGCTGGCGCGGCCCGGAGGTTTTTGCCGGCATCCACCGCTTGGAAGAGCTGAAGCAGGAGGTGCGCCCTCTTTTCGCGGACATCGAGGCGCTGCTGCTTCCCACCGCGCCGACGCTCCCGCGGATCGAGGACGTCGCCGCCGACCCGCTGGGGTCCAACGCGAAGCTCGGCCGTTATACCAATTTCGTCAATCTGCTCGATTTGGCTGCCATCTCGGTGCCCGCCAAAATGAGGAGTGACGGTCTGCCGCTCGGGGTGACGTTGATAGGCCCGTGGGGTTCGGACGCGAAGCTCCTTGCCCTCGCGTCCGCGCTGCACCGTCGTACGTCGCGCGCGCTCGGCGCAACCAACTGGCCGATGCCGAGCGCGCCACCGCCCCCCATCGATCGGCCCGCTACGCGAGCGGTCGTGCCCATCGCCGTCGCCGGGGCCCACCTCGCGGGCCAGCCGCTCAATCATCAGCTCACCGAGCGGTCCGCTCGATTCGTGCGGGCGGTGCGCACGGCACCTCAGTATCGCCTATTCGCCCTGGCCACGACGCCGCCGAAGCCGGGCCTCGTCCGTGTGCGCGCCGGAGAAACCGGCTTCGCAATCGACGTCGAAATCTGGGAGCTGCCGCGCACCGAGCTCGGCGCATTCGTCGCCCATGTGACCGAGCCCCTGTGCCTGGGCACGCTCGAGCTCGAAGACGGCGGGAAGGTGCTCGGCTTCTTGTGCGAGACCTATGCAACCACCGACGCGCCGGACATCTCGCGTTTTGGAGGGTGGAGGAGCTTCTTGAGCTCGACTCGATGAGCGCGCGGGCGCTTCGGAGGTGCGGGAGTACATCCGAATTAGCGAGTCCAGCGCCGTAGTCCATTGATGCCGCCGTGCGTTAGCAGCGCGGCGCCCTCCTTTCGGGCAGGGCTCCGACGCTTCAATTTTCCATGGTCGCGGGTGAGGCGGGGGGCCAGCGAAGGTCGATTTTTGGGCCATTCGCGGAAGCCGAGACGACCAAAC
>DASWDH010000413.1:0-2603 GCA_036395495.1 Polyangiaceae bacterium | reverse complement strand
GATCATGCCATCGGCGCGCCCCAGATCCATCGTGCGCAGCGCGAGACCGGCCGCCACGAAGAAGGCCCCGTTGATCTTGGGGTCGACGGTCAGGGCTTCCTTGATTTCGTTCTCGGCCGCCTCGAAGTCGAGTGCCTGGTCGAGCTTGACGTGGGCCATGGCGACGTGCGCCGCGGCGTTGTGAGGCGCGACCTTGAGAGCTTCTTTGACGACTTCTTCGGCGTGACCGGGGTCGTACTTTTCGAGAAAGAGATTGGCTCGATAGAGGAGCGCTTCGACCCGAGGTTTGCCAGCCTTCTCCGCTTGATTGTAGGCGTCGTTCGCGTCGCGTGCGCTGCGCAAAAGGTGAGCGGCGCGCCCGACCAGCATGAGCCCTTCGCCATCGGTCGGCTTGATGACGTTTTGATTGTAATCGCCGATAATCGTCATCAGCGGGTCTTGCGCGTCGGCGCGGCGGCCCGCTGCAATGTAGAGCTCACCCAGAAGAAGACGGGCCCGCCGAGCATTGGGGTCGGTCTTGACGGTTTCGAGCGCGGCCACCGCTTCGCTCAGCTTGCCCTGTCGTGCGAGTGCTTCCGCCCGCACGCTGACCGCGTCGGCCTGCGCGGAGCGGTCCCCTTCGGCGCTTTTCGCGGTTTTCTGGGCTTCGGCGTAGCGGCCGGTTGCGAGCTGGACGCGGGCGAGCCCCACCAGCGCGGCACCTCGGCTGCTGCCCTGCGCCGCGGCTTTGAGCTCCTTTTCCGCGCTCTCGTAATCGCTCGCCTCGAGGGCGGCGAGGCCGGTCTCGAGCTTGCCCGCCGGAGGATTGGCTGCGAAACCTCGAGCGACGGGGGTGGCAATGGCGAGTGCAACGAGAAGAGCAACCCTCTTCGGCTTCGACATGGCGGCACGCTTAGCTTGAAGGCCGGCGTCGGTTCGCACAAGCTCGGGCGAGCACGTACGGCCGACGATCGGACTTTCCGCAAACCGGCGCACCTCGACTCGCCCGCGCGGTGCAAGGCCGCCCGACCCACACATTCACCCGCGCGCTTTACACTATCACGATTCGGCCGATCGCATCGGGTCCAAAAACGGCCTCAGTAACGGTGCCCAGCGCCCGGGGCTCGGCCGGCTCTGGTCTCGTGGCGGAAGCTTGTGGTACACGCGGGGGGAGCCAAATTTGGCCTGAGGATCGTAACCATGCACGCACGGCATACCTGGATGGGCTGGCAGAGCGGGATGGGGGTTTTTGCTTCGGCTCTGGCGCGGTTGTTCCTACCTGTGCTTTTGCTGCTGCTCGGTTGTCAGAAGAGCGGCGGGGACGAACAGCTCGTGACTGTCGGCGCCTACTTCAGCCTCTCCGGCAGCGATTCGACTTTCGGCATCGACAGCCGGGAGGGAATCGAAATGGCGACCGACGAGGTCAACGCGGCCGGGGGTGTGAAGGGCAAGAAGATCCGGGTGCTCTTCGAAGACGACAAGTCGAACGCTCAAGAAGCTTCGAACAAGGTGCTGCAGCTCATCGACCGGGACAAGGTGATTGCCCTGCTCGGGGAGGTTGCGTCGAGCCGATCCAAGGCCGGCGGGCTCGTGGCCAACAACAAGCACATTCCGATGGTCACCCCATCCAGCACCAACGTCGAGGTGACGCAAGGTAGGGAGTACGTGTTTCGCGCGTGCTTCACCGATGACTTGCAAGGAAAGGCAGCGGCAAGCTTCGCTATCGAGAAGCTCGGAAAAAAGAAGCTCGCCATCCTCTACGTAGCCCAGGACTCCTACTCGTCGGGCCTCGCGGCATCGTTCCGCGAAATCGCCCAAAAGCTCGGCGCGCACCTGGTGGTCGACAAAGGATATCAAAAGGGGGAGACCAACTTCACGACCTATCTGAACGAAATCAAGGGTGCCGATCCCGAGCTCATTTTCGCGCCCGTTTACTACACGGACATGGTTCCCATCGCGCGGCAGGCAAAGGCCGTGGGCATTCCCGGCACGATGTTCCTCGGCGGTGATGGTTGGGATTCGGAAGATCTGCTCAAAGGGGCGGCCGCCGAGCTCGAAGGATCGTACCTCACCAACCACTACGCTCCCGATGTCCCCTGGCCCAACTCGCAGGCCTTCGTGAAGAATTACCGACAACGATTCAAGCGCGAGCCGTCGAGCTTGGCCGCCCAGGCTTACGACGCCGCCCGGCTTCTCTACGACGCGATGTCGCGCGCGACAGGGCTCGCCCCCGACCCGATCAAAGACGCGCTCGCCGCCACGAAGGGCTTCCAGGGAGCGACGGGCACTATCAATATCGACAGCAACCGTAACGCGCAAAAACCGATCGTCGTCGTCCAAATCAAAGGCGGCAAGTTCACCTACAGCTCGACGGTCGGAGGCTGAGGCACAAACCGGATGTTGGGGGCGCTCTTTGGGGCACTTCTCACGGGAATCGCTCAGGGCGCGATGATCGCGCTCGTCGCGCTCGGGTACACGATGGTGTACGGGGTGCTCAAGCTCATCAACTTCGCCCACAGCGAAGTCTTCATGATGGGCGCGTACGCCGGTTTTTTTCTGATGGGCTGGCTCGGCGGCACGGACCACCCAGTGGCCGCCGCCGCGTTCGGCACGCTAGGGGCGAT
>DASWDH010000412.1:0-7038 GCA_036395495.1 Polyangiaceae bacterium | reverse complement strand
ACGAGCGACTTCAGATGACGAACAAGTTTCTCGATTCGATCGTCGAGAACATTCCCAACATGATCTTCGTCAAGGACGCCGAGCAGCTGCGTTTCGATCGCATCAATCGCGCCGGCGAAGAACTGCTGGGGCTCTCGCGCGGGGTGTTTCTCGGAAAGAACGACTTCGATTTCTTCCCCCCCGAGCAGGCCCAATTCTTCACGTCGAAGGACCGCGAGGTACTCAAGCAAAACGTCGTCGTCGACATTCCAGAAGAGCCCATCGAAACGGCTCACGGGCGGCGCTGGCTACACACCAAGAAAATTCCTGTCTTCGACGACCAGGGGACTCCGCGGTACTTGCTCGGTATCTCCGAAGACATCACCGAGCGAAAGCAATTGGCCGATCGGCTGCAGCAAGCTCACGAGGAGCTCGAGCGCCGGGTCGAGGACCGCACCGCCGACCTCGTCAAAGCCAACGACGAGCTACAACGAGAGATTGCCGAACGTCAAAAGGCCACCGAGGCGCTGGGGCGCAGCGAGGAGCAGCTCCGTCAGGCGCAGAAGATGGAGGCGATCGGCCGGCTCGCCGGTGGAATCGCGCACGACTTCAACAACATGCTCTCGGTCATCCTCGGCTACAGCGCGCTCATCGGTTCTGAGCTCGCCCAGAACGATCCAGTTCGGGGAGACCTGCGAGAAATCGAGAAGGCGGCTTCGAGGGCGGCGGATTTGACGAAACAGCTGCTCGCCTTCAGCCGCCAGCAGGTGATGGCGCCGAAAATTGTCAATCTGAACGAGGTCATTGCGGGCATGGACAAGATGCTCCGGCGAGTCATCGGCGAAGACGTAGAGCTCAGGATCGTGCCCACGCCGCACGTGGGCCGGGTGAAGGTCGATCCGGGTCAGATCGAACAGGTCATCTTGAATCTGGTGGTCAACGCCCGCGATGCGATGCCCAACGGAGGGATGTTGACGATCGAGACCGGCAACGCCGAAATCGACGAGAAGTACGCGGCCGAGCACATCGGGGCCAAGCCCGGCGCTCACGTCATGCTCGCCGTCACCGACACGGGTATCGGCATGGACGCACCCACGCAGGCGCGCATTTTCGAGCCCTTCTTCACGACGAAGGAGCAGGGCAAAGGGACCGGTCTCGGATTGTCGACCGTGTTCGGTATCGTGCAGCAAAGCCAGGGTACGATTTGGCTCTACAGCGAGCCGGGGCGGGGCACGAGCTTCAAAGTCTACCTCCCCCGAACGAGGGAAATCGCCGACGTCCTTTCCACGCACTCGTCGGCGCCGCCGGCTGCCCGGGGCTCGGAAACCATCCTTCTCGTCGAAGACGAGGAACAGGTTCGTGTTCTCGCTCGCAACATCCTGAAGAAGAATGGGTACCAAGTCATCGAGGCGCAAAATGCCGGGGAAGCCCTTTTGCTGTGCGAGCGATTCTCGGGGAAGATCCATCTGCTGGTCACCGATGTCGTGATGCCGAAAGTCAGTGGTCGCGAGCTCGTCGAGCGCTTGTCCCCGCAGCGTCCGGAGATGAAGGTGCTCTTCATGTCGGGATACACCGATGACACCGTCGTGCACCACGGTGTCCTCGATGCGGGGATCCACTATTTGCAGAAGCCGCTCACCCCCGACGCGCTGGGAAGAAAAGTGCGCGAGGTGCTCGATCTTTGATGGCCGGTAACGGAATCAGCCGATGTCCCTCGAGCGATCCAAAATATCCTCGCGGGTGACCGGCTGGTGGTGCGCGCGGGTCTTGCCTTCCTCGAGCAGAGACTTGAAGCGCACCAGATCCGCGTCGAGCGCGTGTTTGGGGTCGACTCGAAAGAGCTTGGCCACGGCATGGCCCATCGCGCCGGCCATCGGGTTGTACGACATTCGAACATCGAGCCTGGTGGCGCCGTCCGGCTGCTCCTCGAATTGAACGGTGCCGGTGTGCTCGATGACCGATTCCGGCATCGTCCTCCATGAAAGGACCCGACTCGGAGAGAGCTGGTTGATTTCGACGTCGAACGCGATCGGCGCTCCTGCCGGGCCGGCGACCGTCCATCGCGATCGCCCCTCGCCGGTGATGGTGATCTCGCGAACGTGCTCCATGAAGCGGGGGAATTGCTCGAAATTCGCAAAGACGGCGAACACCTCGTCGATCGGCGCGGCCACGACGATGGTCTTGTGCAGATCGATCGCACGTGGTCCCGCGCCGATTCCGATCAGCCGCCGGGCCGGCAAGTTCGTCGCGGCTCGTACGAAAAGACCTGCTCCGCAAGCCACGACGAGCGCACCGAGTGCGCCTTTTCGCCCGCGCCCCACCACGCCGAGTGCTGCGCCGGTCAGCCCGACGAGCACCCGAAGACTCGGTGTCCAGTTGTCTTGTGCGATTTCGGGACGCCGAAGGCGTTGTTGCCCTCCCTGGAGCGACGGCACCTCCTCGCTCGTCTCGTGAACGTCGAGCGCATTGCTGATGCCGCGGACGCCGCGAACGCGCCGGACGCAGGAGAGGAGGGACTTCGCTTCCTGCGCCAAAATCGGCCCGCTCAGCGTGATGTTGCCGTCTTCTGCTCGGACGGTGATCGCGTGGGGGTGGGACGTCGAGCGCCCGAGCTCCGCCCGCACGCGCTCGATGACGACGGTGTCGGGGACATCGTCGCTTTCGAATATCCGACCGATCCGCGATCCCATTCCTCGAGCTCGGTAAGCGAAATCGCGACGTGCCTTGGCGGAGAAGTCCGTCGCGGTATGCCCGATGTGCACCATCCTGTGCCCTAGGTACGACCTGCGGCGCGCGCCTTCCGCCGGATCGAAGAAGTACATCGCGCCGGCTCCGCCGAGCGCGGCGCCGAGTGCATAGCTACTGGCTCGCAACGGGTTTCTCATTGGCGGATCCTCCTTTCGGATGGCGTCTTCATCGCCGAAATCACTGACGAGCCGCCCGGGGTGCCGGCGACCGCTCTCTTCTTCCCTGCTGCGCGGGGGCGGCTACGTACTCGCGAACATCATGTGGGCTCGCGGGCACGTCAACCCGCCGAGGTCGGGCTCTCCCCTCCAGGCTGAAGGTGACGGGAGTGCACGGCTGGCACGAAGCTATGCGCAACTGTGTGGGCCGCAAGGCGCATGTGTGACCCCAAGCGTAGGCGATGCATGGGTTCGAGGCACGAGGACGCGAAGGAATCGTTTACAATGAGCAGGAGGAGGGGCGGTGATGGGTAAGTCGACCGTGGTCTGCGGGATCCTGGTGGCAGCGAGTCTCGCGATGTCGCCAGCGTGCAAGCGCTCGGCAACGAGCGTGGACATGACCAACGCGCTCACCGAGCAGCGCGAGGACGGCTCGGTGGCTTGGGACATCCATCGAGACGGAAAGATCCGCGCCTTGATGCGGTCACCGAGCGGTGAGATCGTGAAGAGCAATGCCACCGGATCGGTCACCTTCAGGACCGAGGAGGGACCGCAAACGGTGACCCTCAAGCAGGACTCGAAGACGGGTCTGCTCTACGGCGAAGGCCCGAAGCTGAAGGGCGAATTGACGCAAGTCGATTACGAGTTGCGGACAGGCAGCCAAGATTGGAACGGGACCCTCTTCGTCCCCGAAGGCGGAACGGCAGAGCTCGGGGAGAACGCCCAAGCGGCTGCGAAGGTCACGGTACCCGAAGGCAAGCAGGGGCCGCACGGTGGGACGATCCAAGTCGTCGGTCAGGATCGGATCGAGCTCGTCGGCGATCCATCCTCCAAGGAGATTCGCGTCTACATCCTCAATGACGACCTGAAACCGGTGCCGGTCGCCGCTCGACGAATCAAGCTCGCGGTGGTCGACGATCGTCCGGAGGTGATCGTGCTGACACCCGAGGCGGGAGGAATGTACGTCAAGGGACGGATGTCGTTCGAGCACGATCCGGCGAAGATCACCGTCAGCGTGACCGTCAACGAGCAGAGGCACGTCGCGCTGGTCGGCTACCAGCCCGGCACCGTGATCGTCGTCGGGCCGCGTGCACCTCGTGTTCATGTCATGGTGGTCGGTGTGTTCCGAGGGCCCGACGTCGTCGTTGTCCACGAGGACGACGACGACGATCGCCGCAAGGTTCACATCAAAATCAAGGAGCACGGCCGAGGCAACAAGGTGCACGTCCACATCCACTGAGTGGGTGTGGATCAGAACACGATCGTCTTGCGCACCGTGACGCTGCTGCCCCGAAATGGCGGCACCCGCAGCGGTCGAAACTTGGCGGCCATGCATTCGCCCTTCGGCGTGCCGGCGAAGGGACCCTCCACGACGATGTTGGTAACACTCCCGGTTCGCGCGAAGGTGACCGCGACGCGAATGCCTTCGGGGGGTGCGGCGCCGGCCAGGCACCCGCGCGCGTGATCCCCCGCTTCACGCAGCACTTGCATGGCCGAAGTCCGGTCGAATTCGCCCGCCAGATCCACGTCGGCGAACGACGGGTGTGGCGGAGGGACGACCCTTCCGGGTGGAGAATCCCATTGATCCGCCGATCGCTCCTGCACCGCGCGCGGGCGCGGCGCCGGTTCGGTCGCGGGCTGATCCATCGCCGAAGGCGTGAGTGTTGCTTTGCTCGGCTTGGTCAGATCTTCGCCGTTCTGCTTCACGATGATGGCCGGCGCGTCTTGGACGGTGCGAGTCGTGATCGGTTGCTCGGCCTTTTCGGCGCTCTCTGATGGTTGTTCGGCGCTTGCCGGCACCTCGCGAGCCGCGTTGTTTTCGAACTCGTTCGGCACGTCGAGTCGCGTCGTCGCGGGGGAAGGTTGGATGATCGCCGGTGCTGCCAGCTCGAGTGCGTCACGTGACGGAATCGCAAGCTCGGGATCGGGCGCGGGTCGCGCGACGAAGTCGAGCGCTGCCCATGTTCCCGACGCACCGAGCACGATCGCGATTATGGCCGAAACTCCCGCCCGCTTCGAACCTGCCAAGGTCTCCAGCCGCGTCGTAAGATCGCTGGAAAGCAGTTGCCCCTTGTGCCAGGAACGCTGCGCGATGCTGTGCCAGAGTCGCGTAGCGCGCGGCGCAGCTTCTCGACTCGCCGCGCGCAGTCGACGTTCCCGCTTGGGTTCAGAGGTAACGGCTGCGGGGGCAACTCGCTCCAACGATGTTGCGGGCGGGGGCTCGTTCTCCGACGGCAGCGGAACATGGCGGGCCGCCGCTCCGCTGCGCGGAACGAGTGCCGTTCGCCAGAAGTCCTGCGGAAGCTGCTCCCACATCCGCGCCTTCGCCGGCGATGCTTCGCGGGCCCGTGAGTTCGGGTGGTGGACCCGCTCTTCCGGCGGTTGAGCGGGCGGTCGAACCGATATCAGATCCGCCGGCCCTAACTCGACCGGGCGCTCCGACCACGGTCGAAGGCTCGGTTTGCGATATCCGGACGACGCATGCGTCGTTTGCAACGCGCCCGGTGGCCTTGGCAGGGGTGGCGAAACGGGCGGCCCATTTTCACCCGGCGCGAGCGCCACCGCTAGCTCGGCCAAGAAGTCGGGCTCGGTAGCGCCGGCCACGGTTCCGATCGCGGGCGCGGCGGGTATCGGCGGAATCTCGGCCTGTGTCGGATCCGGCGCCAAGGAAGGCGGGACGCTCGCGACGTCGGTCGGGTCGAGCTCGATGATGCTCGGCGTCGACGCGGGTCTGACGAAATCCGCGACGGCTCCTTCGGCGACGTTCGCTTGCGGTTCGGTGGTTGGTAACGGAGGTGGAACGCTCCTGACATCGCCCGGGTCGATGTCGAGGACGTTGGCAGTCGGCGCTTCCATCGGGTCGAGATCCAGCATCCCCGCCGGAAAAACCACCTGTTGATCTCGCGGTTCTGCAAGAGGCGGCGCGGCCTCGGGCGAAAGGATGGGCTCGAATGGGTCGAGCAAAGTGAAAACCGGTGCGGGCCTCACCGACGCTGGCCTTTCGCTCGTCGAGGATGCCGAATCTGGGATCGGCGGAGGCTCGAGCATGGGCCGCAGCGTGCGCGGGATGGATACCGATGGCCCCGGTTCGGACAAGAATGGGCCATCGATTTGAACGCACGACTCCACCGGCGCTGGTGCCGGGAGTGTCTGAAAGCGCGCAATTCTCGTCCCCGATTCGGGGTAATCGCGCTTGGGTTCGGGCGCCGGTGTCTCCTCGACGGTTCGCGGTGGTGCGCGTCGTTCGGCGATCTTCTCGCCGGCGACCGACTGCACGAAGTCTGCGACTTGAGACGTCGTGGCCAGCCGTGATCCTCCCACTTTGCGCAGCTCGGTGATCATCGCGACAGCCGTGGGGAATCGCTTCGACGGATCAATATCGAGCGCACGAGCCGTCACGTCGGCGAGAGGCTCGGCCCAATCCGCGCCGGAGGGAACCGTTGCGCGGGAGATGCCCCCGGATCGAATCGTTTCCAGAATGGTGTCCGGGCCGGGCTCGTCGGCAAACAGCGGCCTGCCGGTCAGCGCTTGCCAGAGCAGCGCCCCAACGCTGAACACGTCTGCTCGCTGGTCACCCTGCTCACCGGACAAGATCTCCGGAGCGAGAGTTCCAATCGCTGAACGCGGGAATGCCTCCGCGGTTCGGACTCGACACATTCGCAGAATTCGGGAGACGCCGTCGATGCCGACGAGAATGTTGGCAGCGCTCATCTCTCCGTGAATGAGCTTGAGGCGCTTGTGGCCGCTTTCGTCCTTGACCTTGTGGATGGCGCTCAAGCCTGTCAGGACTTCGATGAACACCCGCAGTGCGATCTCCAGAGGAACGACGGATTCCCACAGCGCGGCAAGTCGCTCACCATCTACGAAGTCGCAGCTGATGCTGATCTCGTCGGCGCCCGGCGAAATCGCACGCGCACGCACCACGTTGGGATGGTCGAGCTGGGTGGCTGCCTCGGCGGCACTGACATATTCGGCGGCCTGTTCGTCGGTCATGCCTGACGTGCGCGCCACGCGTTCGACGACGACCAGAAGCGGCCCGCCATCGGGCCCCGGGATTTGTTCGACGTAGGTGGGTACGACCGTGGAGGAGAGTTGCCGCACTATCCGAGGCGTTTCGCCGAGCGCACCGGAAGACTCCGATGCAGCCTGCAGAGGT
>DASWDH010000411.1:0-6360 GCA_036395495.1 Polyangiaceae bacterium | reverse complement strand
CGGGCGACCTACGTGGCGGAGACGTACGATCGCGCGTTGAAGCACCTGCAGGATTATTACCGTAGCCAGGGTTATTTGTCGGCGACGGTGGGACCCCAGCAGCTCGTGCGGCGCCAGTGCGCTCGACGCTCACCGTATGGGCAATGTATTCCGGTGGAAACACCGGTGAAGGTGCAGGACCCCTGTTCGTTCGATCCGGGCGGGCTTCCCATCGAGGAACCGCCCGCCGATCCCCGGCTGTTGTGCGTGCCCGATCCGAAGAAGGGTGTCACTTGTGAGCCGAGCCTGCGCGTTCGGGTGCCGATCAAGCTCGGTCCTCGCACGATGCTGCACGACATAGCGTTCGAGGGAAACCGCGTCTTGGTCGAGCAAGATCTCGCCGACCAGGCTGACCTCGAATTGGGCGGCCCCGTTTCACAGACCGAGATCGAAGCCGCCCGCGCGCGTGTGCTCGACGCTTTCAAGGAGCAAGGCTTCGCGTTCGCCGAAGTCCGCGCGGTGCTCGACTTCTCGACCGATCGCACGCGCGCGCGGTTGAGGTTCATCATCACCGAAGGAGAACGAGTTTACGTGGACGGCATCGTCGTGCGCGGCGCGAAGCGCACGAATCCGTCGCTCATCTTGCGTCGCGTGAGTTTCGAGCGCTGCCCGCGCGACCGCCCCATCGACCAGTGCCAACCGTACCGCGCGAGCGACGTGCGCAAGAGCGAGGAGCGGATCGCCACGTTGGGGACTTTTTCGAGCGTCTCCATCTCGCTCGAGGACCCGCAGGTGCCGGCCAGGCGCAAGATCGTCATCGTGGAAGTGCAAGAGCGGGTGCCGCAATACCTCGATCTGCGCCCCGGCTTTTCCACCGGCGAAGGCTTCCGCACCACGCTCGAGTATGGCCACCGCAACGTGGCCGGCCAAGCCATTCAGCTGACCGTGCGCGTGCAATTCGGCTACCTGCCCGACGCATTCATCCTCGATCCCGACGTGCAGGAGAACTACGACAAGCTCACCGTTGCACAGCGGCTCGAGCGCCGCGACACCGTCTCCGTCGTCTTCCCCGAGGTAGGCCTCGGCCCCCTCATTCGCTTCGGTCTCGATGGCATCGACGTCCGTGACAACGCGCGCGACTTCGGCCTCACCAAGGACGCGGCGCTTGCGACCTTGACGTACCGTCCTACCCGCAGCTTCTACGCGCAGCTCGGCGGCTCGCTCGAACGCAACGACGTCGGCATCTTTCGCGGCGGAACGGTGACCGAATACCTCCAGGAAGTCGCCAGGAGCGGCGGGTCGATCGTCGATCTCAGCCGTCTTCTGCGGGTGCCGGAAGGGCTCACGTTCGCCATCGCCGAACGTCTGTCGGCAACGTGGGATCGGCGCGACAATGCTTTCGGCGCCACCCGCGGAACGCTTCTGGTGGGCGGCGTGGAGCACGTGCACGCTTATCCCGACGTCGAGGACCCCGCGTGTCACTTCGATCCCATGGCCCCGACCTCCGTTGCGCCTGGCACTCGACCGGTCTCGGAACAAGACTATTCGGGGCCGCCGCGCTACGTGCTTCCGGTGAACTGCGCGAGTGACTTCTTCCGGTTCACCGGAACCGTCGCGGGCTACGTGCGACTGACCGAAGGGGGCCTGGCGGTTGCGGTGAGCTTGCGCGGCGGGCGAATCCAACACCTCATGCGCTACTCGAAAACCTATCCTGATCGCCTCTTCTTTCTGGGCGGCGTCGACTCCTTGCGCGGCTTTCTGCAGGACTCGCTGGTTCCCGAGGACATCGCCGAGAGAATTCTCCACCCCGGCCCCGAGCATCTCGAAGTCCAAAATGTCGCCATCCGCGGAGGCGACGTCTTCATCAATCCTCGGGTCGAGCTTCGGATTCCGTTCAGCGGGATCTGGGAAGGTGGTCTCTTTCTCGATACCGGAAACGTGTGGGTCGATCCCAAAAACTTCGATCCTTTCAAGCTTCGCTACGCGGCCGGGGCCGGGATCCGAATCGGAACGCCGATCGGTCCCATCGCTTTCGACTACGGGATCAACCTGATCCGCCGCGAGTGGGAAGACTTCGGCAACTTCCACTTCTCCATCGGCCTTTTCTGAACGCCGCAGGCAACTACGAGCCTATCTCGGTAGGTCGCCAGAGCCGATGGCCGAGACCGAAAGCCGCGAGAGATCGGCCGTCGGCGACAAGGCCTACCGAGATAGGCTCTAAGGTTCGGCGGGGCGTTCGGCGCGTGGGCCGGCGACGTCGCGCACGAACGTCTCCACCGTGATTTTGACGAGGAACGAGCGCGGCGCGTCGCTCACGCGAGTCGAGACGACGAACTGGACGGGGCCGCCGAATTCGCTGCTCCATTGCACGATCTCGAGCTTGCGGTCGCTCGAGGTCGTCGACGACAACAGCGCAACTTTGGGAAGAAGGAGGTCGAGTTTCAAATCGGTCGTTGCCAATGCGATGGCCATCGCCGCGTCAGGCTTGCTCTTGGCGGCCAACTCGTTCGAGGGCACTTGCACCTCGACGTACAGCTTGGGGGCGGCGCCGGGCGCATCCCACGCAGGCCAAAGGACGCTCTTCGGCGTTCCCAGCGACAAGCGAACTTTGTCGCCGGCGGGCTTCACGACCGCTCCGGCGGTCGCTACATCGTCCATGTCGAACGAAGCGATATTAGAGTCACGGCCGCTCTTGTCGTCGGTGACTTCTACGTGAAGGCGTCCGGTGAGGGGAGGATGCCTCGATGGTTTGTCGACCAGCGTTTTCCAGCGTTCGACCTGACGGACGCAGGACTCGTTGCGCCCGCATTCTTTGGGGTCTCCGAGCACGAGAGCCTTGCAGGTCGTGCGGTCGCTCGACATCGCAGCGGCGCAAAGCCTTTCGTCCCGGCTCGCCCGCGCAAGACACATCGGATCGCGCGCCCCCAACTTGCCCGCCTCCTGCGCGGTCGGACACAAAGCGGGGTCACCGACGAGCGTCGCCACGTAAGACGTGCATCGTGTTCGCAGGGGGGAGGCGGCGATTGTCTTGCACAACGCGGCGTTCTTGGCCTTGAGAGCCTGGAGGATGCGGCAGGCGTCGCGCGTGAACGTGTCGTAGCCGAGCGCCTCGATCGCATCGCCGAGCAGTGGATCGGTCGTCGCGCGCTTTCGCACGCAGGTATCGAGGGTGGTGAACGAATCGACATCTTGCTTGAGGTCGCCGCTCGGGGGGGTGGGGTCGGTCGAGAGATCGACGCCCGCCTCCGCTTCGAGCCTCGCGAGCTCCTCTTTCATGTCGGCGGGCATTTCGCCCGCCCGGCGCTGCTCGCGAGGAGGAGGTTCTATGTCGGGCTTCGGCGCGCGGTTCTCGCAGCCGACGCAGAGCGCGAGGCAGGGAAAAACAATGACCGCCCTGGCGACAAGCTTCTTGCGAGCTGAACGAGTGCGCAGTATAGAAAAAAAGAGGAGACGCTGAATCATGGACGACAAAGCCCGCAACAAGGCGCTCGAACTTGCCATCGCTGGGGTCGAAAAGGAGTTCGGCAAAGGGGCCATCATGCGCCTCAAAGACGGCGAATCGCTGCATGAGGAGATTCCCGTCGTTCCCACAGGTTCGATTGGCCTCGACGTGGCGCTCGGCATCGGCGGTTACCCGCGTGGCAGAATAGTGGAGATCTACGGGCCCGAGTCGAGCGGCAAGACGTCGCTCACCCTACACGCCATCGCCAATGTCCAAAAGCAGGGGGGCGTCGCCGCATTCATCGACGCCGAGCACGCGCTCGACGTTCTCTACGCCAAAAAGCTCGGCGTCAAGACGGAAGAGCTTCTCATCAGCCAGCCGGACTACGGCGAGCAAGCTCTCGAAATTGCCGACATGCTGGTTCGCTCCAACGCAGTCGACCTCGTCGTCGTCGACTCGGTGGCGGCGCTCGTCCCCAAGGCCGAAATCGAAGGTGACATGGGCGATAGCCACGTCGGTACGCAGGCGCGCCTCATGAGCCAGGCCTTGCGCAAGCTCACGGGGACCGTCGCGCGCAGCCAGTGTCTTCTGATGTTCATCAACCAAATCCGCATGAAGATCGGCGTCATGTTCGGCAGCCCGGAGACGACGACCGGCGGCAATGCGCTCAAGTTCTACGCTACCGTTCGTCTCGATATCCGCCGCATCGGCGCCATCAAGGAGGCTGCCTCGCTCGATAAGAAAGAGCCCGGAGTGGTCGGCAACCGCACACGGGTCAAGGTCGTCAAAAACAAAATGGCCCCCCCCTTTCGCGAAGTAGAATTCGACATCCTTTACGGGCAGGGGATCAGTCGGGCGGCGGACGTGCTCGATCTCGCATCGGAAGCGGGTGTCGTCGAAAAAAGCGGCGCATGGTTCTCGTTCCAGGGCGAACGCATCGGGCAGGGACGGGAAAACGCGCGCACGTACCTCGAGCAGCACCCCGCCATCCTCGACAAGGTCGAAGCGCTGCTTCTCGCCAAACATGGCATCAAACGCGGATTGGGTGCGCCAGAGGAAGACGAACGGGCCCCGACCAACCACAAAGGGGCAAGCTCCACCCCTCCTCCAGCCGTCCGCCCCATCTCGAAAGGTCCCGCCAACTGATTCGAAGCGTACGAGGTCGCGCCGGTCGGACGTAGTACAGTGACCACCACGGAGCGAACGACGTGAAAATTTACGTGATGCGCCACGGTCCAGCGGAGGACCAGGCCGCCACCGGCCGGGATTTCGACCGCAAGCTCACCGCGAGCGGCCGGACGCGCACCGAGCTCGTCGCCCAAGAACTCGGAGAACGCGACGAATATCCGAAGCGCATCATCTCGAGCCCCCTGAGGCGCACCGTCGAAACCGCTGCGATCGTCATCGCGGCGCTCCGTCTCGACCTGGAGCTCGAGCGCCGCGAGGAGCTCGCTCCCGGCGGCGACGCGCTCGACTTGGTGCGCTCGCTCGCTCGCGAGGGCGCGCGACGGGTCATGCTCGTCGGACACGAACCCGATGTGTCGCGGTTGACGACGCGGTTGTGGCCCGGCTGGTCGCGTGGGTTCGACAAAGCCATGATCGTGGCTCTCAAGGTCGATCGCGATGCACTCACAAGCGCGTCGAAGCCCGGCGCGATCGCCGAGCTTCGATTCGTCGTGGAACCCAAACGACTCGACAACTAGCCGGGGCGCGGGCCGAGAGGAAAGAGAGACTTCCCCACAACGTGGGCGGTACCCTCGGGAAACGCTGAAATTTCCGCCGCTTCCGCGGGAAAACCCGGCCCTAACGCGAGGTTACAAGACTTCCTGCAGAGCCCGCGCAGCTGCTTACCAACTCATGGAATTTACTAGCTAAAAAGTGCTTGCTTGACAAGAACTGGCACCCCCCATACCCCATCCTGGTAGGCCTACATCGATGCGCGGACAGCCCGACTTCCCGTTCTTTCAGCCTCCCGCGGCACGGGCCGGACGTGGTCGACTGAACGCGCAGATTGCTCCGCGCATGGCGCCGGCGGCAATGCGCGTGCCGAACCCGGTGCACGCTCCGCAACTCGCACTTCGCTTTCCCCTGAGCCATCCACAGATCTTCGTGCACGAAGGCGCTCGGCAGACGCTCGAGCGACGTCTGCGGGCCGCGTTTCCCGGCCCGGTGCTCTTGGCCGTGACCGACAACCGTCACAGCATGGTTTCGTACGCGCGCCGCGGCGGCATTCTGCGAGCGCGTCTGCACATGATGTTCCTCGATGCACCGGCCGCGGTACAAGAGGCACTGGTTCGCTACATTGTGCGTGGCGATCGCGATGCTTCGCAGGTGGTCGGGCGGTTCATCGATGCCAACGGCCACCGCATCCGCGCGACGCGTCCCGTGCTGACCCCGCTCGTCACCAAGGGCCAGCACCACGACCTTCTGACGCTCTTCCACGACGTCAACTCCAAGTACTTCGGTGGCACCGTGGACGCTCTGGTCTCTTGGGGACGTGCCTCGCCCCACAGGCGGCAGCGCGCCACGATCAAGCTGGGAAGCTACAGCGCGGTCGAGAGGCTGATCCGTATCCACCCGAATCTCGATCGGTCGTGGGTGCCGCGCTACTTCGTCCAGTTCATCATTTATCACGAGATGCTGCACCACGTGATTCCCGCGAGTCGCGGCGCCGGGCGCGCGCTGCTCCACCCGCCCGAGTTTCGGCGTCGCGAGGAGCAGTTCCGGCACTACGAGCGCGCCATTGCCTGGGAAAAGGGGCACATCGGCCGCATTCTGCGGTCGTAACGCCTGACACTGCTGCCGCATCGATCGTCGGAGCGGCCTTAAGCCCGCTTAAACTGACCGAAGAGGGCGGCGCGGCTCGTTTTCGTCTATCGGGGTGATTCCGAAAATCTGCAAATCTGCAAATGGGATCTGCCGATGCCAAGACTGCGGCA
>DASWDH010000410.1:0-3306 GCA_036395495.1 Polyangiaceae bacterium | reverse complement strand
GGCGAGGCCTTCGGCCCGCCTGCGGTCGTGTTACTCGGCGAGGCCTTCGGCCCGCCTGCGGTCGTGTTACTCGGCGAGGCCTTCGGCCCGCCTGCGGTCGTGTTACTCGGCGAGGCCTTCGGCCCGCCTGCGGGAGCAGCTCCCCTTCCCTGGATTGGGCTAATTGCGGTGGAGGCGCCGGGTCGCGTCGCGGTCGTCGGGATCGAGCTCGAGCGCGCGCCGCCAATGTTCTTCGGCGCTCTCTTTACTGCCGAGTGCCGCTCGCACGTCGCCCATCGTCACCTGAACCTTGGGATCATCTTGCTTCAAGAGCAACGCACGGCTCGCCCACTTTTCCGCAGCGCGCGAATCGCCGAGCTTGAGGAGTGTCGCGGCAAGACCCGCGTTCGTACGAGCGTCATCGGGCTTGAACGAAACGGCGCGTCGGAAGAAACGTTCGGCTCTGGCAGAGTCGCCCTTGCGCAACGCCCTCCGCGCCTCCAGCACGTCCTTCAAAGCCAAGGCATCGATGGCGACCGCGTCGCTTTCGGAGATGCCTTCCGCTGCGAGCCAGGCTGCACGTGCCTCGTCCGGCTTGCCGAGGCGCACCAGAGCATCGCCGAGCAGTCCTTGCGCTCGTACGTTGGTGGGATTGACCTCGATGGCCCGGTGCGCCCACTCGGCAGCTGCTGTTCCATCGCGTCGAATGAGCAAGACCTGCGTCAACTCGAGCAGGTTGTGGATGTTACTATGTTGCGAGAGCGAAACCTTGCAGAGCGCCGTTTGCGACGCCTCCACGTTGCCCTGCACGAGATTGCGGTGTGCAATGCGCATTTCCTGGACGGCACGTGCAGCAGGGAGCTGCAGCGGCCCGCTCTTGCCCAACAGCTCATCACATGTCGGTGCCTTCCCTCCCGACCCGTCGAGCCATGGCACGTCGGAAGGATTTGCGCTGGTCGGATCGGCGCGCTTGCTCTCCGCGGCCGCTTTCGGCGGCTCCGCGGCTGCGGTTGCTTCGACGGCGGGCATCGGCAGAGGGCGCGGTTCGGCTTGCACGGCGATGCCGCCGGCACGAACTGCCTTCGGTTTCGAGAAGATCGACCTCGAAAGGACGAACGAACCACCGAGAATGCAGAGCAAGCCTCCGAGAGCAAGCGCCACCTTGCGATTCCGGCGGGCGCGCGCGCTCACATCCACCGGGAGTTTCTCGTCGTCGCGCGCGGGTGATGTTTCGGTTTCCATCCGCTCGACGGAGGTGAGGGAATTGCGGTCGGACTCGCCCGCAGACGGTGCAACCTGCTGCGAAGCGGAAAGCGGTGGCGCAGGGATGGTTTCTGCAGAAAGCGAGATCGTGTCTTCGTCCGCACTGACGTTGGCCGCGGCGAGGCTTGGTTTCACGAAAATGGGTTCCGAGCGTCGTTCGTCCCCTGCGGTCGCGGTACTGTCGGCGGGTACCGGCGGAACGACGTCGTCACGTCGTTGGGGCGCCTCAGGTGCGTTCGTGGTGGCCGATGTCGTGATGGGCAGGGGCGGCGGTCTGCGTGCGGGGGGAGTAACTACCCGCTCGACGGGAAGGGGCGGAGGGGGAAGGGGGGGCGGCTTGCTAGCGGCAGGAGTGAGGAGCTTCTCGATTGGCAGCGGCGGAGGACCTTTCAGGACCGGCGGCGACAAGCCATTCAACGTTGCGTAGACTCTCGGCGGTGGGGTACGCGCCGTCGGACTCCCCTTCGGCACCGCGTGCTTGCCGGTAATGGGCCGACCGGTGTCATCCGGGGTACGCGTCTGCGGTAGAGGCGGCCGGCTCCCAACCGGCACCGGGAGGCCAATCATCGTAGGCTTGCGGCTGAGCGCCTTGTTCCGAGTGGAGGGCAGCTTGCTTTTCATCGACGCCTCCAGAAAACGGCCGAAACGTGGCCGATCTAAAGGAGAGCTGACCGAAGCCGCGGGTCGGTACGATAGGTCACAACGTACCCACGACACCTAGCATCGCTCCGTGCGGAAGCGGCTGCAAGCTGACGCGCGGTGCGGTGCTCCGAGCGGACTCGGATCGGATCGATCGCCCGGGGTTCGTCGGCTGCGCAGCGTACAGGTAGAGGGCCAGACCCACCGTGAGGGCGGCGGCTCCAGCCGAGAGATCGGCGATCAGGAACTTCGTTTTGACGTCGCTGATTTGGTCACTGGAACAATGCGGCTGGCAAGTCGCCGTCAACGCATTCTTGTCGCTCATGCCTCCCAATCCCCAATAGACGGCATTCGCTGCGAGAAGAAGTCCCGCGCCTCCGAGAACGTAGCTCGTCGTCGGGACGCCCGACGATGCACTCGAGGAGGACGACGCGTCGCCCGCAGCGCCGAGCGCTTTCGAGCTGGCGGGATCGGCACCAAAATCGACGGTCAAAAGCCGCCCCTTTACCCCAGCGGCAAGCAGAATTTTCTGCTCGATCGGCGGCCAGGGGGCCCGGTCGAAACGAAACTGATGCACGCCGGGATCGAGGTCGAGGGGTTTGCCGTCTAGCTGAGCGGCCACGGTCTGGCCGTCGACGGTCACCTTGATGTTGACTTCGTCACCGGTTGCGGAACGACCTTGGATGACGACACTGGGGGTCATCGCGATCGTTTCGTTGTACCAGTCGGCACAATCACTTCGCACGAAGGCTGGGCAATAGGATTGAGAGCACTGCGTGAGATACCGCCGGGCATCGAGTAGCTTCCCCTCGCGCCGCGCCACCTGCCCATTCTCATAACCGAATTGGCACGCGCGTCGGATGTCGCCGGCCACCGGCATGGCTGGCACGCTAGGCGCTGACGCCGCGGTGCCCGACGGCTGCGGCGCCTTCGCCGGCGGCTGCTGCGCCAAAAGAGGCCCCCCTGCGAACAACAGCGTCACCAACGGGGCGGCACACTGGAGGACTCGATAAATGCTCTCGAACTTCTGCATTTTGAACTCGCGGCGGCTCATGGCGCGTAACGGTGCTTTGTCTATCGTTTCGTGAACGTCTCCACAATGCGCGACAGGTCTGCCGGGGGCTCCTCGAGCGCAACGCCCAGCTTATGGGTCCACAACCGAGATTCCCCGGGGACCAGTTTCTCGCAACGGACCACCGACGCGCCGAGCGTGCGCATCGCCGTCTCTCCGGGGACGAGAAGACGGAGCACGACCTTGGTGCCCGGCTTCAGGTTGACCCGCGTGAGCAACAGGAATCCAGTGCTGCTCGCGTCGCGCGACAAACCGCAGCCGAGCCCCTTGCCATCGACTTCGATCTCTGCTGCGAAATGAGCAGGTTTCCTCGGGGTCGAACGTCGCTCGGCTGGCTTACTCATGGCACTACT
>DASWDH010000409.1:0-17522 GCA_036395495.1 Polyangiaceae bacterium | reverse complement strand
GGGGGGCAGCTTGGCATCCCACGGCTCGACGTCGAGCTTCGCCATCGGCCCGAGCATCGTCAGGGGCACATCGAGCGCCTGCAGCATTCGCTCGGCGTGGTCGCGCGTGACGATCGGCTCCCGAATGTACGTCGGAGCATCGGCATAAAGTCCCGAAATCAGAAGCGCCCCTTTCAACCCGGGGGCGGCCGAACGCAGCTCGTACTCGAGCCCCGACAGTCGCCGGTACGCAGGTAAGGGACCGACCGTCAGTGGCAATGCGACGTGCCCAGGGCGGGTGGGCGAGAGGACGCCCTCGATCGGCCCCCCACGCCGCCGCAAGACGCCGACTGTCTCGCCGAAGTCGCCGGAAGCGAGCGCCGCGTCACCGTCGATCATGGTTGGAAACGGCTGCGCGATCAGGACGCCCGAAAGCAGTCGCACCGTTGTCGCGGACCCGCCGCAAGCGAGAGGCTCCTTGGGCGCCAAAAGGCCGAAAAGAGACCTCCCGCTCACGCGCACCACGCCTCCGCGATCGAGCTCGAGCGAAACGCCGAGCGCGCGCAGCGCGCCCAAGGTGGCGCCCACATGGACTCCGATCGAGAGGCGCCGAATTTCGCTGGGTCCATCGGCGAGCGCAGCGCAGACGAGTGCGAGCTGACCGATGCTCTCGTCACCGTGCACGGGCACGCTACCGACGAGCGGCCGAATTTGTGGCCGCACGATGACGTCGTGCACCGGAGGCATGCGATGGCGGAAGCCTACATCACCTGGGCGAGCAAGCGCGTCAGGCTCTGAGCGTCGAGCGCGGTCACGAACATCGTATCGCTGTCTTGCGTGTTCACCTGCAGGCTCTGCAGCGGCGAGGTGATCCCGATGATCGCCAACACGTTCATCCAGCTCGCCATCTGGGCGACACTGCGCAGCGCGTTGGCTCCGGCAGCCGCACTGGTCGGGTCGGGGTAGGAAAGCGTGCCCGCCAAATTCAAACCGGGCGGCTGAAAATTGCCCAAAATCCGGAAGTTCGACAGCCCGTTGAGAAACGGCGCCATCTTCGCCATGGCCGCGACTTGCGGTTGGCCGGCCACGTCACCGGCGAGCACCGTCGATGCCTGCGGGTTGTCCATCAGCTTGGTCATCCACTCCGGTATTTCGCGCTTTACGCGGTTGTCGCGGATTCGATCGAGCGCCCGGCGCATACCGGTCTCATTTCCGACGAGCAGGGTATGTTTGGTCACGACGGTGAAGCCGATATTGCCGGCGGTGTAAACGTCGTTTCCGGCATACTTGGAGTGGACGATGGAAACGCCGGAGGGGGTGACCGCGCGTTGTTCCATGGCCGATCGAATCATCTCCGGGTTGAAGTCACCCTGCGCGACCGCCACCACGTCCGCCCCGGCCAGTGAATAGACACCTCCGACGACTTTTTTCAGATCGCGCTGCGCCACGAAGCCGGCCTGCTGGCCGAGCGGAACGTATTTGTTCGCCAACCGGTTCAATTCGCCGCCGAATGGAGAAGCGAAGAAGGCCTGCGCGTCGACCCAACCGAGCACGACCGGGTTGGCCGGCAAGAGGGCGAGCGGATCTTTGTCGATGGCCTCGGACGAAAGGCGCGCACCTTCGCCGGTCACGATGACGCTGTCGCCCTCGTTGTGCTTGCATCCGGCGATGCCCCCCGAAAGGAGCAGCGACAAAACGATCATCCCAACGAAACGGTTTTTGGGTCGAAGCGACATGATCGATGTCTAACACGACGGGAAAGAGCCGAGAACTTTGAGCAGCCTCGTCTGTCGCTTGATTTCTTCGAGAGCCGTCACCAGAGCCCGATCGGTGACGTGACCGGACACCTCGACGTAAAACACGTAATTCCAGCTGTCGCCGTTGGCCGGGCGAGATTGCAGCGTTTTCAGGTTGATGCCCCGTTCGGCGAAGTGGCGAAGCACATCGAAGAGCGCGCCCGGTTGGTCGTGGACGCCGAAGATGATGGCCGTCGTGTCGGCGCCCGAACGATGGCTGGGGCGAGCGGACGCCACCGCATAGCGGATGCGCAGGTCGGCGCGATCGCTGACGTTGGTTTGAAGGACCCCGAGACCCGCCCGCTCGCCCGCCGCCTGTGGCACGATCGCCGCACCGGTGGGATCTTCGAGGCACATCTGGCAGGCGACCCAGGGCGAACGTACGTCGACGATCGCGACGTTTTCGAGCGACGCCACATAGCGCTGACACGCCAGTCGGTCGGGGCCGTAGCAGTAGAGCTTTTGGATTTCGGCGAGGTTCCCGGCCTTGCTCATCACGCTTCGTACGGCCGCGAGCTCGATCTTCGCCGAAAGGGACATTTCCGTCGCCGAGAGCGCCTCGACCGATGCTTGGAGCGGACCTTCGAGCGAAGACTCGAAAGCGAACACCGCCAGATCCGCGCGACGCCGCCTCACTTCTTCGATCGCCAGTTCGGGACTCTCGACCGCCATGAAGTTGGCACCCAATCCGAACCTTTGTTGGGCCGCGAGCTGGCAAAAACCGCCCTCGGGCAGTACGAACGCGACGCGCGCGGGACGCTCGAGCGGCGCCGTGGCGGCGTGAATCGCACGGAAAACGTCGGTGACCACTTCGGGTGGCAGCTCATCAGCGGCCATCTGCTCGAGCGAACGCAGCAGCTCGTGCTCCCCGACGGCGGATGCCGCGGAGCCTTGCGCGAGCTCGCCAATCTGTCGGGCGAGCTTCGCCCTGCGCAAGAGGACGCGAAGAATTTCGGCGTCCCCCTCCGCCAATTGACGGCGCAGATTCTCGAGCTCACGGCGTCGCTCGGTCATCGAATCTATAAGGTAGTGCTGCTCACACGAGCTGTCACGTGCCCATCGTAGGTGTTACCCACGCATCGACTCGATCTGTGGACACTTGGGAAATGAGCGCGTCCTGCGCGGCACAACGCAGAATACGGCCAAGCTCGATGACCTGCCGGTCGGTCATCGCGGCGATGGAATCGACGAAAGTCTGCCCTGGGTGCGGTGACCTCCGACAGTCGAGCCCAAACGACCCGAGGGCGCCTTCGAACTCCCACGGCCGCTCCGCCGCGACCACCCACAGCGATTCGACGAGCGAGCGAACCGCCGCGGTTTGACGGGCGATCCGCGGCCCTTCGTAGAGCCTTTCATAGAGAAACGCCCGCAAGGCTTCGAGGGCCGCCGCCGTCTCGTCGTCGAGCGAAAGATCGCCCCGCTCGAGGCTCGACTGAAGGGTGCGGGTGACGAGTGCGCGACGCACGTCGGAAGGCTGCGCGCCGAGGATCTTAACGACCTCAGCCGGCAGATCCGCCGGGCGGAGGGCGCCGAGCATGTAGGCGTCGTCCAGGTCGTGGCACGCATAAGCAAAAAGATCGGCCGCCCGGACCGCCATCGCTTCGCGCGTAAGGGCCGCGCACGCGTGACCCCGGGCGAAGATCGCCCCGGCGCGCCCTTTGGAATGCTTGAGGATGCCGTCGACCACCTCGGGCGCCAACGCGAGCGGCTCGAGCACCGTGACCACGCGCACACCGTGGGCCGCATGATGGAATCCGCCCGGCACCAGCGCGGCGAGCGCCTTTTCCCCCGCGTGGCCGAACGCGGGGTGGCCGAGATCGTGGGCAAGCGCGATGGCATCGACGAGTGGATCGACGAGCCCCAAGCCGCGGCCGAGCTCGCGTGCAATGGAGCTCACCTCCAGCGTGTGGGTGAGCCGCGTCCGCACGAGCGGGTCGCTCGGATTGGCGACGACTTGCGTCTTTCCCGCGAGCCGCCGAAATGCCCGCGAACCGAGGACGCGCTCCCTGTTTCGTGCGAGCCGCGCAAGTAACGTCATGCTGCCGTTCATACTGAACAGGCGTACAACCCGGCTACGCGCAGCGCAACCGAGGGGCGGACATTCTATGTCCGGGCGACGTCACAACCTCGGCCATCTGTTGCGATTTGCAACGCAACGCCCACGGAGCGGGCGCGAAAGCGGGAGTCGGAGTTAGGGGACTAACCCGCCAGGGCGCCAGGGATTCTTGGTGCTGCCAAAGACCTGCGAAGTAAGTGCTACGCCGCGCTTGCCTTCGGTTCGCTCGAGCTACCCTTCGGTCCATCCCCTTTGGGTGCATCGGGTTTGGGTGCATCGGGTTTGGCTGCATCGGGCTTGGGAGCGTCCGTCTTGGTCTCGGTCTTCTTCTCGGCTTTCTCGCCCTTGTCGTCGGGTTTGCCCCCAGCAGCCGGTTTTTTGGACCCGTACCCGTCCGCGTACCAGCCGCCCCCTTTGAGAATGAAACCCGCTCCGCTGCTGATTTGGCGCTTGGCCGTATTCGCCGCGCAAGCCGGACATTGCTTGACCGGGGGTTCAACGATGCGTTGCTCCAACTCCCAAGCATGGCTGCACGAAGTACAGATATAATCGTAGGTCGGCATGGCTCCTCGGCTACTTCTTGGGGGCCCAGACCTGGCGTCCCCGATGCGTCCGCAGAAAATTTGACCCAGCCCGGTAGCGGGTGGATCAAGTATTGCCCGGTTATGGTCGCCCGCAACACATGTCAAGATCTCTCGCCAAGGCGGGACGTCGAATGGCTCTGTGATTTTCCCTTGCAGAACGTTCGCTTCGCCGCTAGCTCTGAATGTACGCTCATGACCATACATGACGTGGTCGTACGTCACGCTAGCTGAGGGTTCATGCATATCAAAAAGGTCGAGATTTGCGGATTCAAATCGTTCGTCGATCGCACGGTGGTCCACTTCGACCACGATGTCCTCGCGATCGTCGGGCCGAATGGGTGCGGCAAGTCGAACATCGTCGACGCCATCCGCTGGTGCATGGGCGAGCAGAGCGCGCGTCAGCTGCGCGGCAAGTCCATGGAGGACGTCATCTTCAATGGCTCGGAAACGCGAGGGCCGCACGGGATGGCCGAGGTCACGCTGACGTTCGACAATTCCGACTCCGAACAGGCGATCGCACTTCCGCTCGAGTACCGCGATTATCCCGAAATTGCCGTCACACGACGGCTCTTTCGCGACGGCACCAGCCAGTATTTGCTGAACAAGACCGAGGTACGCCTCAAAGACGTCGTCGACGTGTTCCTCGGAACCGGCGTGGGTAGCAAAGCCTACAGCATCGTCGAGCAGGGCAAGATCGGACTCATCGTGTCGGCGCGGCCGGAAGACCGTCGCTCGCTGATCGAGGAAGCCGCCGGGATCACCAAGTACAAGAGCCGCAAGAAAACTTCCGAACGGAAAATGGAGCTGACCGAGCAAAACTTGCTTCGGGTCGGCGACCGCGTTCTCGAGCTCGAGCGAAACGTCGCGTCCCTACAGCGTCAGGCAGCCAAAGCCGAGCGCTATCTCGCCTACCGGAGCGAGCTCGAAAAGCTCATGCTCCACCAGGCTTCGCATCAGCTCCTCGAAATTCTGGCGGGCGAAAAATACTGGGTGGTGAGGAGAGCCGAATGCGAGCTCGAGGTGCAGGCGGCGCGAACCGCGCTCGATGAGGCGGAAGCCGCTCTCGAGCTCGAGCGAGCCGAAGCCCTGCGCCTCGAAGGGCTGGCGGAGCGAGCGCAGAACGAGGCATTCGCATCCGACAACGAGGTGCGCGCTCTGTCGGCCGAAATCTCGCGGGAGAAGGATCGATTGCAGCATCTCGGTGAGCGCTTCGACGCCGCGCGGGGCGAGCAGGCAGACCTGCGCTCCAAGGCCGAGGTCCTCGAAGCCGAGCGCAACGAAATTCAAGAATCCCTCGAGGGACTGCAGGGAGAAGAAGCACGAGAGGCCGAAATTGCCATCGGCGAAGAGGCGCGCCTCGAAGCCCTGCGTTTGGAGGAGCGGGCTGCCGAAGCCATCGTTTCCGACCTCCGAACGCGCGCCGCGCAAGCAGCTTCCGGCGTCGCGGCCGCGCAAGCGAAGCTGATCGGCCTCGAGCGTCGCACCGACGACATGCGCGCCCGAGAAGCGAAGCTGAGCGGACAGCTCACCGAGCTGGCCACCCAACGTGAATCGCTCGACGTTCATCGAATCGAGCTCGCGAGCACGGCCGGCGAACTGGAGACCATACGCGCAGCCGCAACCTTGCGGCGAACGGATCTCGAGCAGCAGCTCACGGTTTTGCGTCAAGCGCTGCTCGAGAGCGAGCGTCGGCTCGAAGCGGAGCGCGGCCTATTGGCCCAGCAGCGCGGACGCTTGAAAGCGCTGGAGGACATGCGCGCCCGGCTCGAAGGAGTGGGCGACGGCGTGAAACATCTCATGCAAAAAGGTGATCCAACCCTGCTCGGGTTGGTCGTCGATCGAATTCAGGCTCCTGCCGAGCTGACCGTCGCCTTGGCGGGCTTGCTCGGCAGCGCTTTGGAATGCGTGGTGGTGAACGATACCGAACGCGCCGTCGAGCTTTTGCAGGAGCTCGCGGTCGAGAAGAAAGGTCGAGCGTCGGTCGTTTCCCTGTCGCCGCGCAGGGTCGTCGGAAAGACAGCCCAGCCCCTCGCGGGCCCCGGCGTTCTCGGCCCGTTGCTCGATCGGCTCGTTTATGCGCCGGAAGACGAAGCGCTCGTCGCCGCGCTCGTCGGCGACGCGGTGCTCGTCGAGGATGCCGCTTCGGCGCTCGCACTCTCGCGCTCCGCCGGCGGGCGCGCTCTCGTCGCACTCGATGGTACGGTCATACATCCCGACGGGCGCGTGAGTGGCGGGTCGGGTGACAGCGTCGCGTCCGAGCTCGTGGCGGAGCAGCGCGAGATGCGCGATTTGCGCGAGACCTGCGCTCTGCTCTTGACGAGCGTCGAAGAGCAGGTCGCCGCGCATCAGGGTCTGCGCGCGCAGATGTCCGGTCTCGGAGCCGCGCTCGACGAAGTTCGCCAGAGCGTGCACGACGCTGAGATCGCCCTGATTTCGGCACAAAAAGATCAGAAGAAGACCGACGAGCAGATCGTATCCATCGAGCATCGCCTCGCGTCGATGAATGCCGAGCTCGCCGACATCGGTCAAAAACTCGCGGAAGGCGGACACGAGCAGGCCGAAGCGGAGCGGGCGCTGAAGGAAGGCGAAGACGTCGTTCGAGAGACCGAGGCGGAAAGTGAAACGGCGCTCGCCAATGCTTCGAAATGGCGCGAAGAGGTAGCCGCGCAGCTATCGGTGGTGACGGACAAGAAGATCCGGGTGGCGCGCGTGCGCGAGCAGCTCGCGTCGACCCGAGGCACGATCGAGAGGCTCGGCCGTTCGCATGACGAGCTGATGCTTCGGGTGGGAAGATTAGAGGACGAGCTCGACGACCTCTCTCGGCAAACTGGGGAGACCGCGGCGAAGCTGGTGCAGTCCAAAGAGCTGCTCTCCGGTGCCGTGGCGGTCGCGCAGCAAACGCAGTCGGCGCTGGCCGAGGCACGCCGTATTTTCGACGAGGCGCGCACCGCGCTCGGCGAACGGGAGGCGGCCCTGAAGGGGTTCCGCACTTCGCTCGGCCAGGCGGCCGAAGAACTCGCGGCCCAGGAGCGCACGCTCGAGCGCCTGAGCATGAGCCGCGAGCACCTCCTCGAATCGGTCCGCGAGAAATTTCGTGGTCTCGAGCTCGCCGGGGTCGTCGGAGACTACCACCGGCTCCCCTCTCCCGACGAAGAGCACACTCTGCGCATCTCGGAGCTGTCGCACCTCATCGATCGGATGGGCCCGGTGAACCTCGACGCCACCCGCGAGCACCAGGAAGAAAAGCAGCGTCTCGTCTTCTACTCCGAGCAGAAGGCCGATCTCGAGAAAGCGCTCGACGATCTTCGACGCGCCATCGCTCAGATGAACCGCCAATCGCGGCGCATGTTTCGAGAGACTTTCGACGCCGTGAACGAACGCTTCCGGGTGCTGTTTCCCAAGCTTTTTAACGGCGGTCGGGCTGAGCTGCACCTCACCAACCCCGATGACCTGCTGGAGACCGGGGTGGAGATCATCGCCCAGCCGCCCGGAAAGAAGCTCGGGAATATCGAGCTGATGAGCGGTGGGGAAAAGGCCCTGACCGCCGTTTCCCTGATTTTTGCAATTTTCCAGCACAAGCCGTCACCCTTCTGCATTCTGGACGAGGTCGACGCCCCACTCGACGAACCGAACGTTGCGCGATACAACGAACTCATCCGGGAAATGACCGACCGCTCTCAGTTCATCCTCATCACGCACATCAAGAGGACTATGCAGTCGGTCGACGTCCTGTATGGCGTGACCATGCAAGAAGCCGGGATTTCACGTCTCGTCAGCGTGAAGGTCAACGAATCGGCCCAACGTCGGAGTGGCGCGCCGGGCTCGGAGCGAGATAGAGAACAAGTGCAGGTGGCATGATCGTTTGAGGGCGTACCTTTGGGCGACCTGCCCACGAGGGAAGCCGGTTCGGCCCGTGCACGGCTTCACTCGTTCCCGGGAGAACTCGCACTGAATCGTCAAGTAGAACCGGGAGCGTTCGAATGGGAACTCGCGTCTACGTTGGAAATCTTTCGTATCACACAGACGAAGCCTCGCTTCGCCAAGCATGCGCAGCAGGTGGGCGCGAAGTCGTCAGCGTCAGCATCGTGACCGACCGGATGACCGGTCAGCCGCGCGGGTTCGCGTTCGTCGAATTCGCGAACGAGAAAGACGCGCAGAGCGCCATCACTGAGCTCCACGGCAAGCCACTCGATGGACGAACGCTCGCCGTCAACGAAGCGCGCGAGCGCGAGCCGCGTGGCGGCGGTGGCGGCGGTGGGTTCGGCGGCGGCGGGGGCGGCGGCGGTCGCGGTGGCCACGGCGGTGGCGGCGGCGGGGGCGGTGGCCGCGACCGCGGCAACCGCGGCCGTCGGGGCGACCGTTAAAGGCCGCTTTCTCACCGAAAATCGCGCGATCGCGCTTCGAAGCCGCCGGGTAGCTCCAGGCCTTCGAGCTTTTTGACGAGGACGTGAATGACCGGGTGCTCGCCGGGGGCGGGATCTTTCGGCGTTCGTTCGACCTTGCCGGCTGCGAAGAGCAGCCGGGAATGAACCGCCAGACGATACGACCGATCGAAAATGGCCGGCGTGAGAATGAGGTTCATCATCCCCGTCTCGTCCTCGAGGGTGATGAAAACGACCCCGCTCGCGGTCATCGGACGCTGCCGTGAAAGAACGAGCCCCGCTACCTTGACCGAGCTCCCGTGACGAACGTGCCAGAGCTGCTCGCTGGTTACGACACCTCGTTGATTCATGCGCGCGCGCAGGTAGCGCATCGGATGATCGTCGACCGAGAGCCCGAGTCGCGCGTAGTCGAAACGAAGCTGCTCCATGCCGGACAACGCCGGGAGCGAGACTTCCGGCTCGTTGGGAGCGATAGGGCGAAAAAGCTCCCCCTCGTCGGGAGCTCGCACCTTCCACATGGCCTGGCGCCGCCCACTGGCGAGCGACTCGAGCGCACCGGCTTCGGCGAGTGCATCCATCTGATCGGTATGAAGTCCAACGCGAACCGCCAAATCTTTGGCATCGCGAAACGGACGCTCCGTGCGCTGGTCCGCAACGCGAAGCGAAACCTCCTCGCCCATGCCCTTTACCACCCTCAGCCCGAGCCGCATCGCTCTGCCGGGTAAAGATTCACAGGGAGACGGTGAGGCAGGGAATTTTTTGTTTTTGGGGGGATGGCTTCCTGTCGGCATTTCGGTTTCCGGCGCCTCCAGCAAGGAAGCCGCCGCTGGTGGCGAGGCCCAACCTAAAATCCTCTCCGCTTCCTCGATTCCCTGTGAATTCTTATCCACGCTTTCGATCGTGCAGTCCCAGTGGCTGTGGGTGACGTCGGGGGGCAGAACGTGGACACCGTGTTTTTGGGCATCGCGGACGATGCTGGCCACCGAATAGAAGCCCATCGGTTGGGAGTTGACGAGTGCGCACGCGAACTCGAGAGGATGATGAACTTTGATCCATGCCGATGCGTAAACCAAAAGGGCGAAGGATGCTGCGTGTGATTCGGGAAATCCATATTCCCCGAACCCCTTGATTTGAGAAAAAAGCCGGCCGGCGAAGTCTTTCGAAATGCCGCGGCGCACGAATCCGCTCACCAGCTTTTGTTCATGACGGAGAAGCTTCGCGGTGCGCCGCCACGCGGCCATGTCGCGCCGCAGCTCGTCTGCCTCTCCGGCGGTGTAACCCCCTCCCACGATGGCGATCTGCATCACCTGTTCCTGAAAGAGGGGAACGCCCAGCGTTCGCTCCAGGATGGGCCGGAGCGAGGGATGCGGCATGTCGGGTCGTTCCTGTCCGCCGCGACGGCGAAGATAGGGGTGCACCATGCCCCCTTGGATGGGACCGGGACGCACGATCGCCACTTCGATCACGAGGTCGTAGAAGCGGCGCGGCTTCATGCGCGGAAGCATGGCCATTTGCGCGCGGCTCTCGATCTGAAACACGCCGATGGTGTCAGCGCGGCAGATGGCGTCGTAGACCTTCGAATCTTCGGCAGGAATGGCGGCGAGCGCCTGAATGGGATCAAAACTCGCCGCGGCTTTCGGCCCGCGCCCGCCAGCGTTCGCGTGCATCAGCTCGAGCGCCTTTCGGATCGCCGTCAACATGCCGAGCCCGAGGACGTCGACCTTGAAAAAACCGAGCGCGTCGATGTCGTCCTTGTCCCACGGCACCACCGTGCGGCCGGGAATCTTGGCTGGCTCCACCGGAGAAACCTCGTCGAGAGGCCGCGCCGAAAGGACGAAACCTCCGACGTGCGTCGACATGTGTCGAGGAAATCCCTGCAGCTGTCGGGCAATGCTCAAAATGAGCTGGATACGGCGGTCGTGGGGGTCGAAACCGAGGTCACGCAGACGCGCTCCATTGGGATCGACCGGATCGTAGGGGCCGACCATCTGCGTGAGCCTGTCGGCTTGCTCGAGCGATAGGCCGAATGCCTTGGCCGTTTCACGCAGCGCGCTTTTTCCGCGGTAGCAGATGACCTCGGAGACCATGGCGGCGCGCTCGCGTCCATATTTCGCGTAAATGGCTTGGATGACTTCTTCCCGCCGTTCGTGCTCGAAATCGACGTCGATGTCGGGAGGCTCGCCTCGTTCCGACGAAAGAAATCTTTCGAAGAGAAGATTCGAACGTGCGGGATCGACGGCGGTGATCCCGAGCACGAAGCAAACCGCGCTGTTGGCGGCGCTCCCCCTGCCCTGGCACAAGATGCGCTTCTCACGCGCGATGCTCACGATTTCGTAGACCGAGAGAAAGAACTGCGCAACCTTCAGCTCGGCAATGAGCGCGAGCTCCTTTTCGAGCTGAGCGGCGACTTGGGGAGGAACACGTCCAGGATAGCGTCGGGGAACCCACTCACCCACCAGACGGCGCAGCGCATCGTCGGGCGTTTCGCCGGGAGCAACATCGTCGCAAGGAAACGAGTACTTGAGCTCGCCCAATGAAAACGAGCAGGCTTTGGCGATTTCGACGGTGCGCGCCAAACGTTCCGGTGCGTCGCAGAAGATACGTGCCATCTCCGAAGGAGAGCGCAGGTACGCCTCGGCGTTGGGGCGCAGGCGATTGCCGGCGCGCTCCAGCGTCGTCGTTTCGCGGATGCACTGCAGCACGTCGGCGAGAGGCTTTCGCGAAGGATGATGAAAGAGCGGCTGTGCCGTCGCCACGAGAGGCAAACCAAAACGAGCCGACGTGCGTTTGGCCCAAGCCTCCCGCATTCCGTCGTCGGGTGACAGGAGACGTGAGGTCGCGATGAAAGCTCGGTCGCCCATGATCTCCTTGACGGCGGGAACGAGCGCGAGGCTCGCGTCGCGCGACAGCTCCCCCTCACGCATCTCTTCTTCCGCCGGCACGCCGAGCAGCAAGACGACGTCGTCGGCGTGAGGTGCAAGCTCGGAAAGAGAGAGGCGGGCCTCTTCACGAGGCAAATCGGCGTGGGCACTGGTGAGAAGCCGGCAGAGATTTCGATACCCGTTTTTGTTTTGGACGAGCAGGACGGCTTTCGAAAAAGACTTGGCTTTCTTGTCTCGTTTTCGTTCGCTCGACAGCAAAAGCTCGGCGCCCACGATGTACCTCTGCGCGAGCTTTCGTGCGGCCACGTGCGCCCGCACCGATCCGTACAGCCCCCGGCTATCGGCGGTGGCGATCGCATAAAGATCGAGCTCGTGCGCCGCTTCCACCATTTCTTCGGGACGCGACGCACCCTCGAGAAAAGAGAAGTTCGTTTTTGCGTAGAGCTCGGCGAATTCGACCATCAATCGAAATACCCGTGGAGAAAAGCTTGGCCCGTCTTTCGATCGACGAAGATCCAAGCCTGTACATTTTTGGAGCCCGAGTTGAGCCACACCCGCATGTAGTCACGGCTCATCGGAGAGGGCGTCCACCACTCGACGTCTTCGAAGCGCATCGATGGGGTCGCGTTCCGAACGGTGTAAAGTTGATGATCGATCGACACGACGAGATCGTGATGAGGTGTCGTCGTGAGCGGGACCGGCTTCGAAAGCAGACGCGTGGGAAACTCCGCGTTGGAAGCGGTGTGCTCGAGACCGCGATCGACCTCCACCGGACGGGAAATGTCGTTCAGCGGAACGAGTCGGGTTCGTCCTTCCGGACGATAGACCGAAGAAAGCTCGAGCACCCCCACATTGTCTTTACCGATCTCCGAAGAAAGCTCGGCCAGAAGAATGGCCATGGCCCGAGGGTCGATCAGATTTTCGGCAGCCTCGCCGTCGAGCACGAGCTGGGATCGAGGAGCGTGCGTGAGAAGCGCCGCGGTGACCGACATACCGACGACCGGCGCCGAAAGCTCGGTGTGCTCGAGCTTGTTCTTGAGCACCCGGAACAAATCGGCTTTGTGCGCGAGGGGCGACGGAAGATCGATACGAAAAAAGAGGGACCGCTCGTCCTCCGTCAGGTTGCGTAGCTTGGCGATGGATCGATCGTAAGGCGCCGAGAGCTCGATCGATTGCGCCGCCTCTCCCCTGCCCTCGAGCCTTGCCGAAAGGCGCGAAACCAAGCCGGAGAGCGCGAAAAGCAGGGGCTCGACCGACGAGATGGGATCCTCCCATTCGATGGTTTCGCTCGGCGCGCGCGGCGGCTCGTAAGCAACGAGAGGAGCATCGTCTCTCCCGGCTGCCAGCTCGAACCAACCGGGCGAAAGACGGCTCGCCGAGGCTTCACGAGGAAGCTTGGTCAGATCGCCGACCGTCCACAGGCCGAGCCGATGCAGCCACACGATGCGATCGGGCGAAAGCGGCAGGGCCTCGAGTGGGAGAGATTGCATCATCTCTCCGCCCCCGCCCACCGCAACGATGCTTTCGGGCGCAGTCCCGAACACCGCGGCGGCTCTCGAAAGACGCGGTCCATCGGCGATCGCGGCGCGAACGCGGTGTCCGAGCTCGCGCACGCGCGATGCCAGCTCCAATAACGTGGCCTCCTCTCCGCCATGGAGGTGCGTCGTGCCCGTGAGATCGATCCACACGGTGTCGGGAAGCGTCGCGGGGCAACTCGATGTGTCGCCGGGATCGATGGCTACCGTCGGACCAAACGCCAGAGCCACTTCGGCCACCCGGCCGAGAGCTCTGCGAAGCGCTTGCCTGGTGACGCCTCGTACGGCGAGGTTCGACACCAGAGCGCGCGCTTCGGCCACGGTTTGTCCCGCGCGCACTCCGAATCGACGGGCGACATCGTTGGCTGCCGAAAGGATATTTCTGAGTTTGATCTCCTCGATCGCTTCGCCGGGTCGGCCCTCGTCTTCGACCTCCACGACAGCCAAGGGAAGCTGGCGATCCTGAGCTTCTGACGAAAGCTCACAGGAAAGATCGGGCAAATAAATGGCTCCGATACGGCGAAGCACGGCAGGATCCATTTTTCACCTCGCGGCGCGCTTCTCTTCGACCGGACGCGTCCAAACGATGGGGCGATGGTTGGTGACGCGGCCGAACCTATCTTTGGCGATCCGGACGAAAAGACGGTCGGTTCCATCGTTCTCGAGCTCGACTCGCATCGCCACCGGCAGAGCGCTCGGACGGGAGGCTTCCGTTCGGGTGAGGAGAAAGAGCGTGGTTGGCGTTTTTTCAATGGCGAGTGCGAGACGACGGGCGACCTTGGACCACGTGTCCATCGACTCGAAGCGGTAGGGTCCTTTCGAGGCGACTCCGGGAATGCTGGCAACGTCGACCACGATGACCGAGAAGATGCGCGAAAGAGCGACGCGCACCGCTACTTTAGCGAGCAGATGGCGCGGAGGATAAAGAACCAAAAAGCGATCTAGACCAACGCCGCTCGACTGCGCCGCAGGTCCGAAGAGCGTGTGATCGGGATCGAGAAAAGCGCACCAGGCCATCTCTCTGCCGCGCTCGACGCTCGCACGTTGACTGGCCGCACAGGCGGCCAGCGCGACGCTCAGACCGTGACCCAAATTGGCAGGTGACGTGAGCTCGACCACTGCTCCACGGGGAAACCCTCCTTCAGGCAACACAGAGGAGAGCGGAGGACCCATCGGCAAGGCTTCTCGCCGGAGCTGAGGAAGTCCCCCCATGACCACCGATGAAGCGAGAGGCGAACTCGCGAACGCTTGAACGGCTTGGCGGGCAACCAGGGACTCGACGGAAGCAGTTTGGGCCATTACCTGAACATAGTATCAGTATACTCCCACCGCCAGCCATCTGATTTTTTTCTAATGAATTCAATATATTAAATGGTCACATCTTACCTGCATCTTACCGGATCGCTACGGCGCGCTGCAGCTTCGACCGGATGGCAAAAAAGGCGGGTGGCATACGTAAGCTGACGCATCATGCTCTGAGGTATGCGTGGCATCCCCTTCACAACACTTCGGTTCGAGTCACTCGCCGCGGACTTCGGCCGGCCTGCCCTCGCGACCCTGACGCTCCTTTGCCTGGCGCCTCTGGCCTGCACGCGCTCGGGCACCGCGTCTCGCACGCCCGCCTCGGCAGCGCAAAGCACGGTGACGCTCGAGCTCGAACATGGTCCCGCTCCCGCCTTGCCGAACCCCATGCTGGTGACCGACAGCGTGCATGGGGGCACGTTCGAGAGTTGCTACCAGAGTTTTCGTCCGACCGGGAATGCCGAACGGGACCTCACGACGATGACGTCGCTGTGCGGGCCGCCCAATTCGATGAAGCCGGTCACGCCCGTCATTCAAGGCAATCAGTCACAAAAGGACGCCATCGCACGCTTCACGTTCCGCGGGGAAATGGGGCGCTGCTACCGCGTGTTTTCGGCGAGCGATCGAGGCATCGCCGACATGGACATGGCCATGCTCGATCCCGACAAAAACGTCGTCGGTCACGATACCAATCAAGACGCGTTCCCCATGCTCAATCCGGATGGCCCGTTTTGTCTGACGCGCCCCGGAATCTACACGGTGTTGGTCAGCGTCGAAAAAGGAGCCGGTCGCTACGCCTTGCAGGTGTGGGGCTTCTAAGGCAGCACTCCGCCGAGCGTCAGCCAGCTCACGGCGCCGACGCCTGACGCGACGTCGACCGTCGTCGCCCCGACGAGTGCCGATCCGTAAAACCGCGACCAACTGGCAGTGACCTGGGGGCCGCCGATGACGTCCCACTTTCGGTCCCCGGCGAGCAGCACCGGTCCGCGAAGCCGGTAGCGCCCCCGGCTATCGAAGCCTACCCGCAGCCAGTTCGTCGCGTCGTAACCCCCTCGGACCTTGGTCTCGGCGTCGAATTCCTCGGACTCCTCGAGCCCACCTCCGGCCACGCCGTTCACATCGAGGTGCCACCCGTCCCGCGCCATCGAGAAGAGGGCGCCGAGCTCGATTTCACCTTCGATCTCTGCAAAGCCCTCCGCCTTGTAGGCGCCCATCGCGGCCACCGACCAGCCCTGCTCCACGCTGCCGAGAACACGATAAGCCAAGCTCGCCGTGGGGCCATAGCGCCCGTCGAGGCGCCGCTCACCGGTGGCGAGAAGCGTCAGTCGGTTGAACGGCGAACCGTATACGGTCACACCGCCCCGGCCGGCCCCGCCGCTCTCCGCCCATTGCGCCGATCCGAAGCCGTGCGCGCCGAGCTTGCCCGCCCTCGCGCCAAAAGCGGAATGGGTGAAGGCCAGCACGGGAACGTCTACGCGAACGTCTTCCGGGGGAGGCGACGCCGGAGCCTCGGTTTGATCGCTCGAGGGCGAGGACTGCGCGTAGCTCGATGTAGCAAGACCCAACCCAGCGAGAGCCAATCCAATCGAAAAGGAACCGACGTGATGCTTCATGAACGCCTCCGCCGTCGCATGAAAGCCGCGACGGTGCCCAAACCAATCAATGTAACTGCCGTTTGACCGCGGGAGGATGCCACGCTACACGCGCAGCCCGAATCCTCGCCCGTCGTACCGATGCCGAGATTCCCCGCCCCGCCCTTCGCTCCGCCGTCGCCGGATGTCGCGCCTCCCGCGCCGACGCCGCCGCCGCTTGCCGTGGAAGCCCCGCCGACGCCGGAGGTTCCGCCGCTCGTGCCGCCAGCACCTCCGGCAACTCCACCCTGGCCTCCTCCATCTTGTCCACCTGCGCCTCCCGCGCCGCCGGCGTCGATTCCGCCTGGGCCGGTGCAGTTGGCGGCCGTCGGTTCTTCGATCGACCAGACGCCGCGCCCCATCGTCGAGGCGATCACGCGTTTGAACGTAGCGTCATAGCGCACATCGGAGACCATCGTGTTGGGAAGCGCCTGACCGAGCAGCGCCCAGTGTTGCCCCTCGTTACAGGAGAAGTACACCCCGCGATCGGTGCCCACGAAGATCATCTGCTGGCCCCCGACCACGGCTGCATCGACGGTATTGGCCGGCACGTCGGGAAGATCGCCGTCGATGCCGGTCCAGGCGTCGCCGAGATTCTTCGTCATTCGGACTTGATCGACGCCGAACCGCGGCACGGCGACGAACGCCACTTTGTCGTCCCACGGCGCGATCGCGATTTCGCGCGTCACCCGTTTCCACCCCGGCGCATCGAGCTTTCGGGTGAAGTTGACGCCCCCATTGGTGCTGACGAGGACCCGATCGTCATTGGTCGCCGCCCACACGATTTGTGCATTCGTGGGCGCAACGGCCAGCGCTCGAATGGCCGCCGGCGCTCCTCCCGTGAGATCGCCACTGATCGGCGTCCAGCTCGTCCCCTGATTGGTCGACTTGTAGACGCGGTGCGTGGCGAGCAGGAGCGTTTTCGGGTCGTCGGGGGTGGCGACGATCAAATCATAAAAAGCCGTGCGGTCGTTGCCGCTGATTCCGTTCGACGCCGGCTGGAAGCTCTGCCCAGCATTGGTGGAGCGGTAGAGATTGGTGGCGTCGTAAATCTCGGCGAACATCACCATCGGATCGAGCGGGTGGAGCGCCGTATAGCCGCCGTCGCCGCCGAGCACGCGGCGCCACGCGGAGTTGGTGGCGCCGCGCAGATTCGTCCCGTTGTCCTGGAAACCGCCGAGAATGAAGTTGGCCTGCCCCGGATGGATCGAGATACCGGCATAAAGCTGCGTGATCGCGAGCCCGGCGTTCTGCCTCGTCCACGTATCGCCGCCATTGGAGCTGCGGTTGATGCCGCCGTCTTGCCCTACCAAAAGATCGCCGTTGGCAAGAAATGCGAACGCGTGGTTGTCCGTGTGGAGCGCCGTCACGTTGC
>DASWDH010000408.1:0-6474 GCA_036395495.1 Polyangiaceae bacterium | reverse complement strand
CCAGGTGCATGTACCGCATCGTCATCGTGAGTGTGGCGTGACCCGCGAGCTCCTGAATCGCCTTCGGCGGCGCACCGCGCATCGTGAGGTGCGAGCAGAAGTGTGACGGAGCGCGTGCGATCCGATCGAGCGAAGCCCCGCGCGTTTGCACGCGTACCGAAGGGCCGACTCGATCGCCGATGGCGTGAAGGGTGTTCCATCGGATCGACAGAAAACGCGATCGCTCCGCAGGTGACGGTGCGCGCGAAGGGCCGAGGCGAGCCGCGTCGTCAGCGGAACAGCGCGTTCGCGGCCACCCTTCGGGGAGTCCACGATCCCTCGCCATGAAGAGCGACGGACGGAGATCTTGCCCGCCGTGAAGTCGACGTCGTCCCAGTCGAGGGCGATGATTTCGCCCTGACGAAGGCCAGCGTCGGCGCCGAGCAAGAACAGCGCTCGACGTTCGGCATCCCGTTTCACCGCGTCGAGCAGCCTTTCGAGCTCCTCGAACGTGAGAAAGTCGAACTTTGACGGCGGGAGCTTCAGCAGCTTGATCTTCGGCACGCTCGCGAGCACTTTGGCCTCGTGCGCGTAGCGGAGAATCTTGCCGAGGCATCCCAGGATGTTGTTCACGAGCTTGCGACTTCGACCAGCGGCGAGCTTTTCGGCCTTCAGGGCCTCGATCGCGTGCATGCGGATTTGATCGAGAGGAACGTCGCCAAACGCTGGCAGCAGGTGGTGCTTCAAGATGCGGGCTTTGGTGGCCTGCTCGCTCGGCTTGTTGTTTGCCGCGACGTACGTCTTCATGAACTGCGCCGCGAACGCGGCGAACCGGGGCACCTCCTTGGGCTGCGCGGACGGTGGCGTGAGCATCGAGGTCTTGAGCTGACGCTCGTACTCCTCGGCCCCGGCCTTGGACGAGATCGGAGAGCGCTTGCGCACCCGCTCGACGCGACCGTCCTGGCTCGTTCGGCGCTTACGTGGAAACGTCGCTCGGCCTGACGTACATGGCGATGGGCAGGCCACGCGAAGCGCTCGCTCCGCTCAGGCACGCCGTCGAGATCCACGAGACGGCCGAGGTGGACCGGGGCGACAAAGGCAACGCGCGCTTCACGCTCGCCCGGGCGCTCTGGCAAACGGGCGGCGATCGCGAGCGCGCGCTCGACCTCCCGGCGCGCGCGCTCGAAGACTACGCGGCGAGCGGCGTGCTCCGCACGAAGCAAGCCGCGCAAGCCGAGGCATGGCTAGCCGAAAAGCGCGCCCGCTGATTTAGCGACGTAAAATTGTCCCCGCGGTCCTAACGGGCGGGGGGGCCGAGGTTCGCGTCGAGGAAGCCCTTGCAGTAGTTGTTCGGATTCGAGCAGTCCGGCGTATCGAGAACGTTCACCCGGAGGTGACTCTCGCCGAAGCGAGCGAAATCATATTGGATCGATACGGTCCGCTCCGAAGGGCACATCGACGGAAGGTTGGACACGGTCAGTTGGCCGGCGAGGCTCCGCAGTATGAACGTGGCTGGAATCGGCGTGGCGTCGAGCTCGGCGAGCGCGGATCCGGTAATCGTCACCGTACCATGGCCCAGGTCACCCGGGTTTTGGGCGACGACCATAGTGACCTGGGTTATCACGGTTTCGATGGTGTCCTTCTCTCCGGAGAAAAGGCAGTCGCTGCGGGTGCCACACGCGGGGAGGACATCGCGTTGCGATCGAAGATCGCCGGACCGGGCGGAGTGCCCTCCGGACGATGGTCACATCCGGTCGCGGCGTCGCTGCTCGAACCCCCTCCGGTGCCCGATGAGGCGTCCCGATCACCGCCGCTGGTGCCGGCGGTCCCGGCGCCCGTATCAGGGTTGGTGTTGCTCGTTTGCACTTGCGAACCGCAGCCGAAAACGAGCATCGCAGTCAGACCGACGCGCGGAAGCGTTGTCAAGCGAGGGTTCATCGATTCCCCAGACGCTCAAGCGTACCAAGCGAGACACCGACCCGCAAAAAGCGAGCGCGGTCGTGCAAAGACCATGACGACGAGCGTGCCGTCGCGGGCGGCGCCGGTTCGGTGAGCGCGACGGTCTTCGTTACGAGTTCCCGAACACGTCCTCGAGAGCTTTGCGCATCACCGCGGGGTCCGGATCGATGCCCGTCCAGTGCCGGATGCCGATGACGCCTTGATTCACGAGCATCGCAAGCCCATCGATGACCTTGCATCCGCGCTGTTTGGCATCGCGGACCAATCGCGTGCGGGGCGGATTGGGTATTACGTCGGCTACGATCATCGATGGCAAAAGCGTGGACACGTCGAGCGCGAGGCGCGCCGACACGTCCGGGTAGAGCCCGACTGAAGTCGCATTCACGACGATGTCCGTGTTTGAGGGCACGTGGAACTCATCGCGCCAAACGACCAATTCGGCCTGTACTTTTGCTCTCTCGGTCAGAAGACGAACGAGCTCTCTACCGCGGCTTTCGCTGCGATTGACGATCGTCAAAGACCTTGCCCCCGCGAGCGCCAGCTCGATCGCGATCGCGCGTGCGGCACCGCCGGCGCCGAAGACGGCGACCGTTTTGTCGCGTGGATCGGCGTGCAGGCGGAGCGCCTCGAGAAATCCCTTGCCGTCTGTGTTCTCTCCGATGAGCTCGTCGCCGCGGCGGACGACGCAATTGACGGCGCCGATCACCGATGCGGATTCCCCGAGCCGATCGAGGTGAGCGATGACCGCCACTTTGTGGGGAATCGTGCAGTTGAATCCACGAAACCCCATCGCCTTCGCTCCGCGCACGGCGTCCGCCAGTTCCTCCTTTTTCACTTCGATCGTAAGGTAGCGCCAGTCGAGACCATGGTGGCGGTAGGCCGCCTCGATCATGGCTTGGGTGGGGTTCTCGGCGATCGGGCACCCGAAAGCGGCCGTCAGTTCCTGCTTGAAGTTCATTGTCGGCATCTCAGGTGTCTCCTTCCCGGGGGACTCTACGATATCCAGCCAGGATCGCGGAAACGAATGGAAGACGGATAGTCGGCCACGACGCTGCCGGCGGCTCACCTTTTTCGGCGATGTTGTATCGAGCGCGCCAAAGGTGCATCAGCCGCCGGACCGCTTCGATCCGGACAGGATCGATGCGAATTCCCCGTTGAACTCTGGTCAATTATTGAGCTGCGTGCGCGCCGAGGTCTGCTAAAGCACGGTTCTTTGCGCCAAACGGGCGCACGCTTATCCCCCGGCAACGCCGGGGAGAAGGATACTGCCATGCTTGGAGAAATGGGTCGGTGATGCAAGTGAGCCAAAACCTGGAGTCCCCCGCCGACATTCAAGAAGGCAAGGTGCAGTGCCACATCGACTGCTTGCGGTCGTGCCGAAGTATCAGCGGACGTCGCTCGACTGGTCCGCGCCGGCCGCATCGCGACCGTTGCGGAGCTTGGTGACGACTGCCAGTACGAGGATGAGCAGGACTGCAACGAGAAGGATCAGGTGGCTTGCGCGGCTCATTGCGGCGTGCAGCCAGGCTTCGCCGTAGCGCGAGGCGAGGGTGCCGAGCGTCAACCAGATCGGCACGCTGACCACGCAGCCGAGGAAATCGAAGCCGAGAAATCTCGGCAGCGGCACGCGCATGGAGCCCGCCGTAAAGAACGTCACGAATCGCACACCGGTGACCTGGCGCCCCAAAAAGACCGCGAAGGCGCCATAGCGGTCGAACCAGGCTTGCACGCGCGCGAGGCGTGGAGGCGAGAGCATTCGACGCAGAAAGCCGATTCGCTCCCGCAGGCCGGTCCCGAACCGGCAGCCCAGTCCGTAGGCGATGAGGTCGCCGAATAGGATGGGGATCACGACGATCGCGAAGGTCGTCAGGTATTGGCCAGGCACGAAATGGTCGTTGGCTTGCTTGATGGTCGTGAAGCCCGCGAGCGTGAGCGGGATGTCCTCGGGAAGCGGCAGCCCGAAGCCTGACAGGAAGAGCAGCCCCATGATCGCCGCGAAGATGACCAGACGGTGCTCGAGGTTCCACGTGGGATCGAAGGCGATTGCGATGAATCGCTCGGCGATACCGTAATGAGCGCCGCCGGGCGCTCCGGCACCGGCGGCGGCGTTGGCGAATGCGATGGCTCCCGCGGGACCTAGCACCCGAATCTCCTGCGATGCGGCAAATCTTTCGGCTCAGATTTCTTCGGAACTGGGTGGCCAGCTACACGTTGCTTCACGCACGAAGCTTACCAGGGATTGTTCATCGAACCGAGGCGACGCAGGCCATTCGACAAACGAGCGACGCGGCGATGCCTGATGCTGGCAACAACCCCCCAATACCAATGTGTGCACGCTTAGCGGCGGGTGATAGCGATGTCGCCGCGGCGCCTACTCGGCCGCTTCCGGCTTCAGTTGGTGCAAAAGGATCGAGTTGCCTTCGCTGTCGAGGCAAACCGCCATGCGGCAGAGGGGGCTGTGAATGATGTCGCTCTTGAACTCGACCTCCTTCGATTTCAGGTCGGCGATCAGAGCATCGAGATCGTCCACCTCGAAGGCGATCGTTCCCGCCAGCGCCGGCGCTCGGCTCTTCCTCGGTGAAATTGGTGAGGGCAAAGCAGCCGCCGCCGGGCAAATCGTATTCGACCCACCAACGATCGCCGCGATTTCCGTGGCTGCCGATCTTCAGGCCGAGCTTGTTCTCATAGAAGTCCCGCGCGCGCGGAACGTTGGTGATCGGGTACATGGTGAACGCGACTTTCTTGAGCATGGCGCTTTCCTCCTGTGGCTCGCGTTTCGCAAACTAGGGCGTCTCCAGGTATGCGTCGATCGTCTACCTCTCCTTCTTCCTCGACGGGGCGCAGGGGTCCGCGTCATCGGCTCGCGGGGTGAACCAGACGAAGTCGAACGGGAGGTCGGCAGCACCGAGCGGCTTTGCGTATGCGGCTGGCTCGGTCATGCCCGTCGCGACCTCGACGAATGCGAGGCTGGCCACCGAGACGCGGGGCTTCTGCCGTTGCAAATAGTACGGAATTCCTCGATCGAGACGAACGTGCCCATCTCCCGCCACGAGCACGGTGCCGTCGCCGTTGTCGGCGCCGAGCGCCGCTCGAGCCATGTAGGCATCACGCGCGTGCTGCGCGAGCGCCATGCCTCCGATCATCGAGTCAGGCAGTTGCCCGCAGTGCGACGCCCGGAGCTCGTTTTCCAGCGAGGCCTCGAGCGCTGGCGGAAACTCACGATCGAGCTCGAGCCCCAGGAGGTCGGGACCGAGCGCTCGCGTTCCTTCGCGCACGAGGGGCCGTACCCGGCTGGGCGGAATGTTCGCCGCGACGATGGGCAAACGATTCTCGAAAACGATGAGTACGATCGGGAGATAGAGCTCGAACGGCGGCCACCCCATCGAGCCCCAGTTGGTTGCCGCGGCCAAACCGTCGGCGGCCGCGGATGGATCGGCGCAGTATGCGTCGATGGACGGCTGCTGGCTGCTGTCGAACATCTCGAAGGCAACTGCTGGGCGGCGTCCTCCGGCCACGATCGCGCGGAGCGCAGCCGCCTGCAGTCGGTGATGATCGGGGTTGTCGTGCTTTTCTCCGAGGAGACGGATGCGTGCACCTCGCATTCGCTGCCAAACCGCTTCCGTATCGGTATACGCGCGACGTTGGCAATCCCAGATGCGACCGACCAGCGGGTGTTCGCGATCCAGGGATGTTCGCCAGCCGCCTTCCGGCTGTAGCGCGTTCGGGGGCGATCCCGAGCGCGCCGGCTCGGTCGTGGACGGAGACAGCGTATGGCCACAGGCCTGTGCCAGATAGACGCTGAACGAGAGCGCCAAGACCGAATACGCGGACATCGTCATGGCGGGACGATACCCGCACGGGATGCATACGTCGCGCCCGCAATCTTTCGGGTGCTCCTTCCGTTGGCGGCGAGCTCCGATAGCGTTTCGACGCCAACCCCTTCGAGAGGCGTTGAGGAGCATCGCGAATGTGACACCATCCCGGACATGACGACATTGCGATCCAGCCGACGGCGCCTGGGTCGCTGCGCAGTGCGGCTGGTCGCTTGAGTGGTTCCTAGCTCCTGGTCGCGGTCGGCCACGGTCACATCCATCCGCCGATCAGCGTCGTCACGCCAGACGACGAGAACAGCAGATCGCCTTCGTTGAGGTCGATCGTGGTCCTGCTGAAAGTGAAATCGGGCCCCGCTCCGACGAAAAAGTGCGGCGCAAGCTCGACGATGATGGGAGCAGCCCCCCCGACGCTCCACTGCGTGTACTCGTCCGATGCAACGGAACCCATTCCGTAGGCGACGTGGATCTGTGGCCAGAGTGACACGCTCGATCCGAGCGGTACCAGGTACCCGATCCGGGGGGACAGCGAAAAGAACATACCGCTGCTACCCTCATCGGCTCTGGACAATCCGAGTCCGATGCTCGCGCCGAGCGTCCAATGATCGCTGAGCATGTAATCGAGCGAGGGGGCCAGTGAGACCGACGACCCACCCGAGATCCCGGCGAACGGGCTGGCGTACAGAGAGCGGCGCATATCGAGCTG
>DASWDH010000407.1:0-2575 GCA_036395495.1 Polyangiaceae bacterium | reverse complement strand
TCCAGCGCTTCCCAATCGACGTGCACGCTGCGCAGCGCCGGACCCCCGGTTCCGTTATCGTCTGCCATGGCTCCTCTTTCCGAAATCGCCTCCCGCGGGGCGGGCTGACCCGCGAGAAACGAACTAAGTGGGAGAGGTGGGCTGCACCTCCCGCTGGTGCAGTGTACCCTATGCCCCGGCAAACTCTAGGGTTCGGACGCGAAAAAGAGGCCCTTCGTCGGAACGGCCTCGGGGCCGGTGTCGAGAGGACCTTTCGTCCGCTATGACGAACGAGCCCTGCGGACGGCATCGCTCCATCCCGAGCGCAGACGCTGCCGCGTCGACTCGTCCATCGTGACGCGAAACACGGTCGCAGCTTTGGACATGCTGGCGGCCTGCTCGGCCGTGGAGAAGAGCCCCACGCCGAGACCGGCGAGCATCGCCGCGCCGCGCGCGGTGGACTCGAGCTCGGCGGGTCGCTCGACGACGAGATTCGAAACATTCGCTTGGTAGTCCATGAGCAGATCGTTGGCCGCCGCACCGCCATCTACGCGCATCCTGCGCACAGGTGCGCCGAGGTCGTCTGCCATCGCGCGCACCAGATCGTCGACTTGGTGCGCGATGGCCTCGAGCGTCGCGCGCGCGAGATGCGCTGCCCGCGTGCCGCGCGTGATGCCGGTGATGAGTCCGGTCGCGCGCGGATCCCAGTAGGGCGCTCCGAGGCCGGCCAGCGCGGGAACGAATTTGACTCCCTCGCTCGAGGGGACCTGCTTGGCGAGCGTTTCGATCTCCGATGCCGACTGGATGAGACCCAATCCATCGCGCAGCCACTGCACCGCGGCTCCCGCGACGAACGAGCTGCCTTCGAGAGCGTAGACGACGTCGTTGCCGATCTTCCAACCGACCGTCGCGAGAAGCCCGAAGCGACTCGTTACCGGACGCGAGCCGGTGTGAATGAGGACGAATGCGCCGGTGCCGTACGTACATTTCACATCGCCCTCCGCGAAACACGCTTGCCCGAAGAGCGCCGCCTGCTGGTCGCCGGCGATGCCGGCGATCGCCACCCCATCGGGAATCCCGTCGACGGCGTGCGTGCGCGCGATCGGACCCGCCGACGGCGCGATCGAGGGAAGAAGAGGTCGCGGCACCGCGAGCAGCCGGCACATCTCGTCGTCCCAGGCGAGCGTGCGCAGATTCATGAGCATCGTGCGCGACGCATTGGTGACGTCGGTCGTGTGCACGGCACCGTTGGTCAGGCGCCAAATCAAGTAGCTGTCCACGGTTCCAAACGCGAGGTCGCCGTTCTCCGCACGGGCCCGAGCACCGAGAACGTTGTCGAGCAACCAGCCGATTTTGGTCCCCGAGAAATAGGGGTCGAGCACGAGGCCGGTGACTTCACGTACCCTGGCGCCGTGCCCCCCCGATTCGAGAGCCGCGCAGCGGTCGGACGTGCGACGGTCCTGCCACACGATGGCACGGTGGATGGGCTTGCCGGTGGCTCGGTCCCAGATCAGGGTCGTTTCCCTCTGATTGGTGATCCCGATCGCGGCGATGGTCTCCCACTTGAGCCCCGCCGCCTGAAGGGCTCCCCCGATCGCGATGCGCACACTGTCCCAGATCTCTTCCGGTTCGTGCTCGACCCAGCCCGGTTTGGGAAAATGTTGAGGGAACTCACGTGTGGCCCGGCCGAGGGTGCGCCCGTCGACGTCCATGACGAGCACGGTGCTCCCGGTGGTCCCCTGATCGATGGCGAGAAGATGTCGCGTCATGAGCTACCCCCAGCGCGAGGAGTGGCAACGAAATCGTCGCCGCGGCCGAGCCTAACATTAACGCAGGCGGGCCCGAAGGCGTCTGACGTCTCGGCAGCATCAGGGCAGAAAACGCGCCGGTCGAATTCGCGGGGGCGGTTGTGGTCTGCGATGGGGACAGCTAAGATGGTGATGCTCCCGTATGGCGCGTCTTATTCTAGTGACCGCGGAAGGTGGTCAGCAGGCGATTGACCTACGTTCGGTCAACTCGCTCGGCCGACACCCCAACAATACGATCCAGCTGCTCGACAAGATTGTCTCGAAAGAGCACTGCGTGATCGAGCAGCGGGGCGAGCATTTCGTCCTCCGCGATTTGGGGAGCCTCAACGGCACCTACATCAACGGCGAGCGGGTTCGCGGCGAAGGCCTGCTGAAGCACGGCGACGAAATCGCGCTCGGCGCGACGCGCGCACGTTTCGACGATGGGAGCGGTCGGCCCATGGCTCCCGCGTACCTGCCCCCTTCTCCGGGGTGGCAAGCCCAGCCGAGCGCTGCCGGACACTCCAGTCTTCCCGGCGGCGGCGGAAGTGCCCCCATCCCGGCCACCGCGGCACACCCGGGCTTCGAGGATCCTACGACGCTCGGCCGAGCGTCGGGACCGGGTGGGTATGTCCCGCCGCGTGCGGGTGCCTCTCCCCTCGCCCAATCGACCAACTCGCAGGTCGACGCGCCGCAAGGACGAGCGATCGCTCCCGGAAGACCCATGATGCCGCCGAGCGCACGCGGTGGCGTCCTTTCGCCGATCACGTCGGGCTCGCAGAATTTCCACGGCACCCGCATCGACGTTC
>DASWDH010000406.1:0-2501 GCA_036395495.1 Polyangiaceae bacterium | reverse complement strand
TACACGACTGCCGGTGTGGCGATTGCCCTTATGTGCGTCGACTTCCGCGGCCTGGCGAGCCCCTACGCTTCCGGGCTCTGCCTCGTGCTGCTCGCGCGCACGGTCACCGCCCAGGACCCCTGGCGACGCGGCCTGGTGATGTCCGGCATACCGATCGCTTGCTTTTTCCTCGTGCTCTTTGGAGCGGCGTTCTTCGTGCCGCACGTCGCCGCTCAATTCGACGATGCCGCGGCGCTCACGGCGCTTCTCTTGAACTCGGCCTACATTCTGGGTACCTACGTTTTCCTCGTGGTGGGCGGCCACATCGTCTGGTCACTACGCCGGCAGGTCTTCGAAGCCAGAAATCTCGGTCGCTACCGACTCAAGCGACGACTCGCCGCCGGCGGGATGGGCGAAGTCTGGATCGCATACCACCCCGGCCTCAAACGCGACGTGGCGATCAAAATTCTTCGCAACGAAGCGCGCATGGGATCGGACAACGCCGTGCTGCGCTTCGAGCGTGAAGCACGTGCCACAGCCGAGCTCCTGCACCCCAATACCGTGCGCGTGTTCGACTACGGTGCCACCGAAGATGGACTGCTCTACTACGTCATGGAGCTGCTCGACGGGGAAACGCTCGCCGAACACGTCGAACGATTGGGGCCTCTTCCGCCGGCGCGGGCGGTGCACATCATCGGGCAAGCGGCGCGCGCCCTGGGAGAGGCGCACGCGCGCGGCATCGTGCATCGTGACATCAAGCCGGAGAACCTGTTTCTGACTTCTCTCGGCGGCGAGCACGACTTCGTGAAGGTACTCGACTTCGGAATCGCCAAAATCATGCAGGACACCGAAGCGACCATGACCCGCACGGGATGGCTGCTGGGGACGCCTCGCTACATCTCGCCGGAGGTCGTCAGCGGAAAGCCGGCCGATGCAAGATCCGACGTCTACGCGCTTGGGGCCGTTCTCTACTTTCTGATCTGTGCAAAGCCACCGTTCGATGGCGATAGCCCGAGCGCCGTCGTCTTCGCACAAGTGCATCGCAAGCCGATCCCGCCGTCGGAACGCCTGGGAAGAGCCATCCCCGCGGATCTGGAAGCCGTGGTGATGCGCGCGCTGCGCAAGGACCCCAACGAACGCTACGAGTCCGCGTCGGTCTTCGCGCTCGCGTTGTCGAGCTGCGCGGCGGCCGGCAAATGGACGTTCGGCGATGCGACCTACGTCGCGCGACAAAGCAGTCGCCCCCCGCCTCCTTTTTCGGTGGGTCCCGTCCCGCGTGTGCCAGCAGCATCGTGGCAGCGGGATCGAACCCGCTCACCCGATACGCCCACTCCGCCTCCCAGCGATCCGATCAGCTCGGGATCGTGACGTCGAGAAAGAGGCAGCGCTCCGTCCAATCGCGCGTGATCGCGCAGCGAGCCGGCGCTGGCTTCAACCCGTTCGCCAAACGCAGGAACGATGGCTCGCTGCGATAGACCAGGTGCCAACCGAGCACGTATTCCATGATCCACGTGGTATCCGGCGTTTCGACCAGATTGCCGAGCAACAATCGTCCGCCCGGCCGAAGCCGCGAGTACAGGACTTCGGTGAGCCGCGACGCGACCGGATCGGTCAGGTAATCATAGAGGCCGGCAGAGTACACGAGGTCGAGATTCTGCAGCATCACGTAGCGCACCAGCTTCTCTTCCGCCGTTTCTGGTTTCAACAGTTGACGCACCGAGAAGTGCAGGCATTGCAGGGTGACCGGTAACTGGTCTTTGTGTTGCTCGACGAGCAATCGCGCCAATCGTCGATGCGCTCTGTCGAGCGCGCCCTCGTCTTGGTCGAGCAGGATGAGGTCGACCGGGCGCTCGAGGGACTTCAATTCACCGAGCAATCTGCGCAGCTCGATGGCCGGGCCGGACGCCAGCGATAACACGCGCACGGGCCCGTGGTGATCGGCGCGGAGCGCCTCGACGACGGCTTCACGCATCACTGCTTCGCGCGCCACCACGGCGGCAGCCAGCGAATAACCCTGTGCGACCGAGTGCAAGAACCGTCCGAACAGACCGACACCGCTGAGATCGCGTGTGAAATAAAGCTCCATCATCCGGAAATCGCCCGCGTAGCCGAGAGGCTTCTCGTAGGCGCGACGGTGCATCGGGCAAGCCAAGAGGAGCGGCATCAATGCCGACGACGCGTAGCTTCGCGCGAGAGGAACGACATCGTCGCTCAAGCTGGAGCTCTGCTCGTGCAGCGTCGCGAGCGATGCATAATAAGTGGCTCCCCAGCGGGCGCGCAGGCCTTCGAAGAGCGACGCTTCTTCTTCCGCGCGATAGAGCGGATCGTGCGGCACCGTGCGCTCGAACTCCTCCACTTCGAGCCTCACGTCCTCGAGCAGCTGGCGCACGTCACTGACGGCCGCCCGCCACGAAGCCGGGAGGTGCTCTCTTTGCTGACGCAGTACAGCGAGGCGACTCTCCAGCGTCGCTCCCAGGTGAAGATGGTCGAGATCGAGCAGCCCCGAAGTGAAACGCGCGCCA
>DASWDH010000405.1:0-6024 GCA_036395495.1 Polyangiaceae bacterium | reverse complement strand
GTCGCCATCGCCACCAACCTGCCGTGGATCATCGACGAGCGTAAGCTCGGTCGCGAGCTTCGCATCCCGAAGCTCTCGCTGCTGAACGATCTGGCGGCAGGCGCAGTCGGCTGCACGCGCATCGGGGCATCCGCTCGTATCGACATCGAGACGGGCCGGGCGACCAAGGGCGGCAACATTGCGGTGATTGCGGCGGGCACCGGCCTCGGCGAGGCACTGTTGATCTGGGACGGCCGTCGATACGTTCCCTGCGCGACCGAAGGAGGGCATGCCGATTTCGGGCCGAACTCGGAGCTCGAGGTCGACTTGCTCCTCTACCTGCGCAAAAAGCTGGGAGGCGAACACGTGAGCAACGAACGAGTCCTCTCCGGGCCCGGCATCGGTCGCGTCTACGATTTTTTCGTGGAGCGCCACGGAGCTGAAGATCCCGCGATCCAGGCGCAGCTCGCGAAAGGTCGCGATCGCAACGTGCTCATCACCGCCCTCGGTCTTTCGGGAGAGAGCCGGGCAGCGGTCGACGCAATCGATCTTTTCGCCCGGATCTACGGGGCCGAGGCGGGCAACCTCGCGCTGAAGGGGCTGGCCCTCGGCGGAGTGTTTCTCTGCGGGCACATCGCCGCCGCCGTCATTCCCAACAAGAAGGCCCCTTTTCTCGAGGGTCTGCGCAACAAGGGGCGCATGGGGGAGCTTCTCGCGCAGGTTCCGGTCACGGTCGTCACCGATCCGTTCGTCGGCCTGGCGGGTGCGGGATACCTGGCGGCGAGCCTCGTGGCAAGGTAAAGGCCTCGGGCGAGGAGAGTCTCGATGCCGCGTGAATACGATCCGAAGCTCGTGCAGAAAGCCGTCCATACGATTCAGATGCTGTCGGTCGACGCCGTCGAGAAGGCCAAGGCCGGCCATCCGGGGACCCCGATGGCTCTCGCGTCGATCGCTTTCGAGATCTGGACGCGGCACCTGCGCTACGACCCATCGGACCCAGGCTGGCCCGACCGCGACCGCTTCGTTCTGTCCTGCGGACACGCTTCGATGTTGCTCTACTCGCTCCTTCACCTCGCCGGGTATGGCCTGTCGCTCGACGAGCTCAAGCGCTTTCGCCAGTTCGGATCGAAGACCCCCGGACATCCTGAGTCGTTCTTGACGACGGGCGTCGAAACGACGACCGGTCCGCTCGGTCAAGGAATCGCCAACGCGGTCGGCATGGCGGCGAGTATCAAGATGCTGGCGGCTCGCTTCAACACGCCCGCGTTGCCGATCGCAACGGGGCGCGTGTTCGGCATCGCGTCGGACGGCGACATCATGGAGGGGGTCTCGGGAGAGGCGTCGAGCCTCGCGGGTCATCTCGGGCTCGACAACCTCGTCTTCTTCTACGACGACAATCGGATCACCATCGATGGCAAGACCGAGCTCGCTCTCAGCGAAGACGTCGGCAAGCGTTACGAGGCGTACGGTTGGTACGTGCAGCACATCGACGGGCACGACCACGCGCAGATCCGTGCGGCGCTCGAAAAGGCGGTGGCAGAACCGGCGCGCCCCTCGCTCATCGTGGCGCGCACGCACATCGGCATCGGGTCGCCCAAGCAGGACAGCGAAAAGGCCCACGGCGAACCGCTCGGCGCCGAGGCGGTCCGAGCGACCAAGCAGGCCATCGGCTGGCCGCTCGAGCCGACATTCTTGGTTCCCGACGAAGTCCGAGCGCTCTTTTCCGAGCGCGCCGAGGAGGGAAAGCAGGCGCACGCGGCTTGGAAAGAGGTTGTCGACGGTTTCCAGCGAAGCGGCGGCGAAAAGGCGGCGCTCTATCGACGAATGATGGCCAAAGAGGTTCCCGCCAACCTGCTCGACGAGCTCGTGAAGGTGGCGCCCACCAAAGATGCAGCGACGCGTGTGCAGTCGGCCCTGATCGAGCAGCGGGTAGCGCAGCTCGTACCTTCGCTCGCCGGTGGATCGGCCGATCTCAACCCTTCGACGAAGACGTACATCGAAGGCTCCCCCCCTCTTTCGCGCGGCAAGTTCGAGGGGCGCAACGTGCACTTCGGCATTCGCGAGCACGCGATGGGCGCGTTCGTCAACGGAATGGCCGTCTCGGATGGTTTCATACCGTTCGGCTCGACGTTCTTGATCTTCAGCGATTACATGCGCGGAGCGATTCGCCTCGCCGCGCTGTCGCATCTGCAATCGGTTTTCATTTTCACGCACGACAGCGTGTACCTCGGCGAAGATGGGCCCACGCATCAGCCGGTCGAGCACTACTGGGCTCTGCGACTCATTCCGAACCTCGACTTCGTGCGCCCAGCCGACGCGCTCGAGTGCGCCGCGGCATGGGTCCACGCCCTGGGACGCCGGACGGGGCCGACGGCGATCGCTCTGACGCGGCAGAAAGTGGCGAATCTCGCACGGTCGCCCGATTTCGATCCGAAGATCATGTTGCGCGGCGCGTACATTCTTTCGGAGGCGAGCGGGGGACCTCCGTCCGTGGTCCTGATTGCGACCGGTTCGGAGGTTCAGGTGGCGCTCGCTGCCAAGCCTGCGCTCGAAGCGGCAGGTCACAAAGTACGCGTCGTTTCGGCCCCATGTTGGGAGCTCTTCGAGCGCGAAGATATTGCCTACCGCGACCAAGTTTTGCCTCCCGGCGTCAAACGAGTGGTGATCGAAATTGGTCGCGGCGCACCATGGCGTGGCGTGGTAGGACAGGGGGGTCTGATCATCGGGTGGGACGATTTCGGCGCTTCTGCGCCGGATCAAGACATTCAAAAGAACTTCGGCTTCACCCCTGACCAAGTGGCCCGAAAGATCGAGAAGTGGCTGGAATAGACGACGAGCCGAGGCCTACGGCGGACACCCTACGCGAAACGCCCGTTTCCAAGGGCAGACCAGGATCGGTGCCGCCTGGGCCGTGGGAACCTCCGCCGCTCGACTCCGATGACGTCATGCCGCCGAGCGATCTCGGGCCTCTCTCCATCAGCGGCACGCGTCTCGATTTCGCGATGAGCACCGCGCGCGTTCACACGTTTCAGGCCAAGGGCCTACTCGGGTTTCTGCTCGGGATTGCGATCGTGGTCGGCATCACCGTGGTGATCGCGCTGATCTTCACCTTCGCCCTTGGTGTCGGCGTCGTCTTGACCGCGGGCACTCTGGTGCTCGCCGCACTCGGGATCGGCGTCGCGCGCGTGCAGCGCCGGCTGCCGGCTCGGCGCCATCGCGCGCTCGGCTCGAGCGCGGAGCGGTAGCCTTCGCAGGTGGACCGAGACGGCGAGACGTCCTAAACAAGCTTGCATGCAAAGCCTGCAAGATCGTTACGCGCCCCAAAGCGTGTGTTTCGGTTGCGGCCCTGCCAACGACAAGGGCCTTCACATCAGAAGCTTCGTGGAAGGCGACGAAGTCGTCGCGACATGGCAGCCGGAGCCGCATCATCACGCCTTCGAGAACATGTTGAACGGTGGCATCATCGGCGCGCTGCTCGATTGTCACAGCAACTGGACAGCCGCTTATCACCTCATGAAGGCGCAAGGGGCGGACGCTCCGCCCTGCACCGTCACCGCCGACTTCCACGTCAAGCTTCGCCGCCCGACGCCGATGAACGCGCCGGTCCGCCTGCGGGCCAAACTCGCCGAGCTCGAAGGGGACCGAGCCGTCGTCGAAGCAACGCTCGAAGCCGGCGGTCAGATCACGGCGACATGCCGCGGCACGTTCGTCGCCGTCAAGGAGGGCCATCCCGCTTACCATCGTTGGTAGGCCGCTTCTTGTCTTCGATGATCAGCGCGACGATCAACTCCCCCCGCGCGCTGCGCTTGCATTGAACACGATAGTTCTCGACGCCCCGACTGCGCGCGACTTCGTCGACACCCGACAGCAGCGCTCCGATGAGTTGGCTCATGTTCATTTCCCCGTGCTGAACGGGCGTACAGTGCGCGGCCACGGCGGTCAAGCACCACCTACGTTCGCCGCGAATCGTGCGTTGATTCAATGGGTTGGGGCCGGTGCCCGCGGCGTCGAGGCGGCGATGTCATCCCCCGACGAAGCTTGCTTGCACGCGGCTCTGCCCGCAGGTAGTTTGCCGCCCCTCTGAAGCAAGGTCTGCCGGTCCCCATCGTCTAGTCCGGCCCAGGACACAGGGTTTTCATCCCTGGTACGCGGGTTCGAATCCCGCTGGGGACGCCAAGCCCGAAGGGCTTGTCGTGCCCACCGGGATTCGAGCTGCGCCGCTTCGGCGCTCCGCGCCTCGCTGGGCGGAGACGAATCCCGCTGGGGACGCCCTCAATACCGAACCTCTTGCTGGCCGGCGGACAGCCCGCTCGACCGAGGCTTCGCTTTGGATCGGGTAGCGTTTCCCTTCAGAGGTATCGATCGGCGTGAACACGAGCGGCCCCAGTCAGCAGCGCTTCCACGATGCGGCGGGCCTGCGTGGTACGAGGTCTTGCGAAAGAAGACGACGCCGCGCGTTTTCGGGTTCCATTTTTTCTGGTCATCGGCAACCTGTGAGCCCGGGCATGACGGTGTCCTTGGGACAGAGCAAACGTCTGACACTGCGGCAGCGCAGCGTAGCCTCTGGCCGTAGCCGGACTACCAACCGTCAACCGCGAGAGGCGACATGGATCGGCTCGAAGACACTCTGGGGCGGTTTCGTTGAATCGATGGCGCGGTTCGGATCGCTCATGATATGCGAGCGCAAAGGACATCATGGCAGCCGCAAGAGCGGAATCGGGATTGCCTCGACGACCACATCGCCGTCGAGCTCGCCGCTCCCGAAGGTTTTGCCAAGATCATCGAACGCCGTGACGAGCTGGCGACCGACGGGAGCGAGCGGCCCGGATGCGAGTCCGACGAGGCGCTGGTCGCCAGCGCGGTGGACGGGCGATCGGGGCAGGGGGATTTCGGCCGCACTCAAGTCGAGCGTGCTGCCGTTCCAGCCGATCGACTTAAGCCAGAGTTCGTCGCCGCTGCCACCACCCGCGTCGCTCCCGATTGGCGATCGAGAGCGCCAGGCGATGAACACCTGGTCCCCAGCGCGCACGGCATTCGGCTGATCTTGCGAGAGTCCCGCTCCGAAGACCGTGGACACATCGAGCGGCGTCACCGCCCCAGGCGCTGCCGCGTCGAGCACGACGACGCGCAGTTTGGAATCGTTGGCCGTGCCGGTTTCGGCTGGATCGGTTCCTTCGACGTAAACGGCGAGCAAGTGCGTGGCGTCGAGCTCGGCGAGGGCGGGCCGCGACCCTACGGGGCCCGGTAGGTATGTACCGATGCTCCAGGCCGTGGAACCCGATCGGATGCGAAGTGTTTCCAGACCATTCTCGTCGGAGCGCCAGGCAGCAACCCATGAAGAACCCCAGTTGGCCAGAGCAACGTCTCCCTCGCTCGCAGAGCTGCTCGCCATTGCGAGGGAGAGCTCTCCCGACGTGGGCATGAGGTCGAGAGCGAACGTGCGGTACTTGAGCTTTGGTTGGGTCGACGCGTCGGAGTCGTCGATCCAGGAGGCCACGAGGCCCGACGCAGTCGCGATCAAGTCCGGATCATATTGCGAGAAGACCGTCGTGACGTTGGCGTGCATAGGCGCGCCTGTTGGAGCCGCGGCAGGGTCGACGAGGCGCAGCGCGATCCCGAGCTTGTCGCCATCGCCGTTGAAATCGGTGTAGGCGACCGCGTACTTGCCGCCGGGGACGGCCGCCACGACGGGATGGCTCATGAGGAGAGGGGTCGAACCGGTGCTGATTGGAACGAGAGCGTCGGAGGCCACTCCCTTGTCGCTGAACGCGGTGAGCGACAGGCGCAGCGGTTTGGCGTCCGGCTCGACGAAGACAACGCCGAAACTCCCCGACGCGCTCACCGCGACCGGATGCCGACCTTCTCCGAGCGTGCGGCCCGGTGGCACCGCAGCGTCGGTTGGCTGGACGATAGCGGTCTGATCGCGCACGTGGCAATCCGCGGTGCACAGGGCACGAGATCCAACACCGTCGCCAAGATCGCATTCTTCGCGCACGGGATCCCGAATGGCGTCGCCACAGAATTGGCTGCTGGGCGGTGCGGACG
>DASWDH010000404.1:0-2616 GCA_036395495.1 Polyangiaceae bacterium | reverse complement strand
TTCGGGTCGCCGGCAATCTTCTTCTTCAGATCGGCGCGCATCGTGATGGCTTGGCCGTTGCGATTGAGCAGCCAGGGAATGACCATCGGTTTCTTGGGTGATCCGAGGAGGCCGAGCGTGGAGGCGATAGGCATCCCCAAGAGCATGTGCGTGGCTTGGATATCCCCATTCGAAAGCGAGTCACGGATCGCCGCCCAGCTCGCCCCCTTGATGACGGTGGAGTTGATGCCGTACTTTTTGAAAAGCCCTTTTTCGTGGGCGATCACGATGGGCGAGTTGTCGGTGAGCGCAATGATGCCGAAGCGCATGTCGGCGACCTCGGGCTCGGTCGCGGATTTGGCAGGCCCCCCCTGCCGCGCACTAGTGGACGCGCCCGCCTCCGATTTGCATCCGGACACTGCAAGGGCGCTGGCACCCAATCCGACGGCAGCGGCACCCAAGAAGTCGCGACGAGGTATCGATTGGCCGATTCGCTCCGGCATCGAAAGGTTCTTTTTCTTCATCGACATTTCATCCTTTACTGCAAACGCCGGGCGCCTCGCATACTGGCGAAGGGACGTTACGTTTGTATTTCGTTGGCTCGCGTTGTTTGTTTCGTCGCTCGAAGCCTCAAAAAGCAAAGGGCACGTCGAGCTGCGCTATGCGGTAACTCTGGTCGGTCATCGGTCCGTCCAGAGCCTGCACGTAGGCGGCGCCGGGACGAAGCCACATGGTGTCCGACAGTTTGAAGTGGGCACGGATCCCGATCGCCGCGCTCGCGGTGTCACGTCGAGGATCGCTTTCGGGGATCCCGGGGTTCTTCAGCCAGCGCTGGTAACGAAGCTCGGCGCCCGCGGAGAGCTCGGGAATGAAAAAGTAGCCGACATGCAGACCCGAGGTGAAATTGGTACGTGCGGCGTCCTTGTCCACCAATTCACCGCGTACTCGAAACAGTTCGAGGAGCGTGAGCTCCGCCTGCACCGTCAAGCCCTTATAGACCCAAGCGAGACCGACGCCGGGAAACGGCGTGAGATAGTTGACGGCGAACATCGCGTTGTCCATCGAGGCCCGCGTCAGAATTCCGGCGCCGAGCGCGGTACGCACGGCCGGGTCGGGTGTATTGCCTCCTCCGTTTCCCAATGGCAGCGCGAGGCCGAGAAACGGCGCGAGCCGAAATCCCGAACCGAGTTGCACCGCATAGGTCGCGCCGAGCACCGGGTTCAAGAAGGCGCTGCCTTCGGTTCCGACCGGCGGTGAGTCGCTCACCAAGCCGCCGCGAACCAGAACGGCAAGGTCCGGCATCACCTTGTACGAGGCAAGCAGGAGCGTGACGACGGTCGATCCTCCGTTGCCATTGACCGAGCGCATGCCCGACGACGTATCGGACCGCACGACGTTCGCCGCGGCAGCGGGACGCAGTTGCCAGGGCAACGAGTACGGAGGCGCTGGCGGTTTGACCGGTGCGGGAGGAGCCTCGGTGACCGGGGCTGCCGCCTGATCGGGGGTGGGGACGGTGGTCGGCGGGAGCGGCTCAGCCGGCGGTGGCTCCGCTGCGAATGCCGCACGGGCCAATAGCGGAAGCGCGAGCATTCCCGCGCGAACGGTCGTGTTTTTCATTGTGGACATCTTCCTTGTTGATATTCGACGTTTTTCCTACGCTCAATTCGTACGAAACCGCAGCCAGGTTCGACAAGCCAAATCGTTCCTATGCGCATCACTCGTTGCGGCAAGACGTCACCGCCACACTCCTGCCTATCGCTCGAAACACCGCCGTCACGCCCGGTAAGTCCAGTCATGCGGCGCCAACGAGACGGTCCGCCGCCGTCGATGAACCAGCATCGCCTAGGAAGAGCGCCGCAAATCGATGTCTTCCCGTAAAATCGAGGGCGCAGCGAGATCCAAGACGCACGCAAACGCTCTCCGTTCGCGAACCCGTCGCAGATGTCCAACACGTTTCACTCCGGCGTCGGCCGGGTACGGCGGGGTGAGGGGAGATGAGGAGAATGTCGCGCATGTTTCGACGTGATGGACGAACGGAGAGAGCTCGATATCGGCAATACGACCTGACGTCCGGGCGGTGATTGCGCTTGACCAAGAGGTCGCTACGGTCAAAGTATGCACAGGCACGACCCAAATCGGATGCAGTGATCCCAGGCCCAAGATGAACACCGCGCGATCCAAACTCGTCGTTATCGGCAACGGTATGGTGGGGCACAAGTTCTTGTCCCTCCTCGCTGCCGCCGGCGATCTGCGTCGCTGGCAGGTATCCACCTTCTGCGAGGAGTCGCGTCCGGCCTACGACCGCGTCGCCCTCTCTTCGCTCTTCTCGGGGATGACCGCCAAGGACTTGTCGCTCGTCGAAGGAGACTTCTTCGCGGAGCATGGCATCGATCTTCACTTGGGCGATCGGGCTCTGCGCATCGATCGCAATCGACGCCGCGTCATGAGCCGCAAGGGTCTCGAGATCACCTACGACAAGCTGGTGCTCGCGACGGGGTCCTACCCCTTCGTCCCCCCCATTCCGGGGCGCGACGGTACCGGCTGTTTCGTCTACCGGACCATCGACGACCTGCAGGCGATCGCCGCCGCTTCGTCGTCGGCCCGAGCCGGGGTCGTGCTTGGCGGCGGTTTGCTCGG
>DASWDH010000403.1:0-3986 GCA_036395495.1 Polyangiaceae bacterium | reverse complement strand
ACGAAATCTCCGTCGCCTTCGAGGATCCCCATGAGCTCCCATTCCTTGTCGTGCCGGTGCGCTGCGACGGTTCCCTCGGCACTCATTCGAAGCACGCCCAGGCTCGCGCGGGGAGACTGCTCCGCAGCGAATCCGATCCGGGCGTGGTAAGCCCCCTTGGCCCAGGCAAGATCCGGTAAGGACGCCAAATCGACTTGGGCGATCGGGGCGCGGCGTTGTTTCCACGCATGGGCGTCGGTTGGGTCGAGGTGAGGAGCGATCGGCTCTCCCGACGTGACGGCGATGAGCAAAACTCGAGCACTGCCCTTGACCGCCGACAAAGTGACCCCCGCCCCCGGAGCGATGAACGCGTGCCACATCGTGAGCGGCCCAGCGTCGCTGGCGGCACGACCTTGCCGGCCTTCGGCGGGCGCGAGCGCTATCGAGCCCGACAACGTCATGCCGAGCAAATCGACGTCGGAGCTGCGCGGTACGCTCAGGTTAGCCGAAGCCTCGAGATCCTCCTCCCACATCACGGCGGGCACCAGGCTATCGGCCGGTGGTCGAAGGGCATCCGGAACGCACTGGGAAAGGCGGCAAGTCTTGGCGCAGCTCGCTTTGTCGGCGACGCCGAACGAGCCGAGCGATGGCAGGGTCGGATCGATCGCGGAGGGGGGCGGCTGCGCTGCTGAATCGGCGACCGATGCGCTGCTCACCGACACGGCGGCGTTCGTGGCATCGGCACCCACCGCGACGCCTTTGGAATTGCAGCCGGAGGCAGCCGTCACTCCCCACAGCAGAAGACCCAAGGCTACCCGGCGGAACATGGCCGCGGAGGATACTCGGTTTCCGGACTTTCACCGAGCACTCGGTTGGCTTAAAAAAAACCTCGAGAGGCCCGTCGGACAGCTTATGGCTACTTCGATGCAACGAGCTGCAGCGAGGATCTGACGCCGGAATGCTACGACGTGGCTTGACTCCGGCGGCTTGTCTTGCCGCCTGTCTGCTCGTTGGCGGCCGAGCTCGCGCGGACGGACCCGTGGATCCTTCCGAGCTCAGCGGCATCGAGCGCCCCGCCACGCGCGGGAGCGAGCCGGCTACGGCCGTAGCGAACCTGATGCTCTGGCCCTTTCGACTGGTCGTCGATCTCATCTTTCTCGCGACCGGGACGGCCGGTGGATTGCTGGAAAACGAACAGATCGTGCCGCGCGCACGGGATTTCTTCTTCTCGCGTGGAGGCGAGCTCGGCGTGTTCCCCACGGTCTTTCTGGAGACCGGTCTCCATCCCAGCATCGGGGTTCGGCTGATCGCGAGCGTGGAGCCGTACGCGGCTACTGTGCGCGCAGGGTACGGCGGCCCCGACGACAATGTCGTCGAATACCGCATGCGTCTCTCTTCGCGGGTGGGGTTCCCCGCGGTCATGTCGCTCGAGGGCTATCACGATCGGCGGACCGGTCTTGGCTATCTCGGCGTCGGCCAAACTCCGGAAACCGACCCGCGCAATCAATTCCGAAATGGACCTGGAGTGGGCGTCTTCCGTGAACGCCGCGAGCGTATCGTCGCCGGTTTCGGTCTTCGTCCCCTCGCCGACGTGGAGGTATTGCTGTCATCGAGCCTGACGCAGCGCTACGTGGACGACCCGCTCGATCTAGAGGTCGGGCCCACGCTGCCGCAGGTCTTCTTTCCGAGCTCGATTCCCGGCGCGTTTCGCACGACCCGCATCGTGTACTCCGAAGTCGCCCTGCGCATCGACAGCCGCATCAGTCGCAACGGCGTTGCGACGGGCGTGCTCCTCGAGGGATACGGGGGAACGGCGCAGGGCATTTTGCGCGAGCCGAGCCGGTTCATGCGCACCGGATTTCAGGCCGCTGCGTTTCTGCCGTTCATACGCCGCTCGACCGTGCTCTCGCCGAGGATCGTCATGGACGGGCTGATTTCCTCGGAAGACGGCGAAGTTCCGTTCAGGGAGCTGCCCGGGCAACCGAGCTTCCGAGGCTTCGACAACCGGCGCGACTACGTGTCGGCGGTGGCGTCGCTCGACTACCGTTGGTACCTGATGCGATTTTTGGCGGCGCGCCTCTTCGTCGATGTTGCCCGCGTGTCGCCGTCGGTCTCCGAGCTACGCCTCGACAATTTGCGATGGGCCACCGGCCTGGGATTCGATCTGCATACGTCGACGAGCGAGCTCGGGCGGATTGCCGTCGCGGGCAGTCCCGAAGGGTTCCACTTTCTCTTTACACTCGGCGTGCCCGCTGGTTTCGGCGACCGGCAGCACAGGGATTGACGATGCGCGCTCGCCGAACTTTTTCGTGTCTCTGCCTGGTCCTCGTCGCGGTGGGGGCAGCCTGCGCCCACTACCGGCCGGCCCGGTTCGCGGCGCACCCGCCCGTCACCGACGCCCATGACGATGGTCCGATCCCCATACCCAGGTGGCGCTGGATCCCCGAGCCTGTCTACCTCTCCGAAGTTTATCTGCACCGGCCGTTGCGCGAGACGCTCGATCTTTCACCTCGTCCCGAAGCTGCCGACGTCAACTCCTTCGATGAGGTGCCGCGCTCGACCTGGTACGCACCCCCTGCTGTCGATGTCGGCGCGATGGCGCGAGGACCCGATTCGCCGGGACTCCCGAGAGCGCCCTTTACCGTGCTCGCCGAACCACCCTTCGGGTTCTCCTCGGGCGCATTTTTGATCAGCGACTCGCGCGGCTATCGCTACGAAATCGCCGTCGACGTGCAAGACCGCCCCGAGATGCGCACCGCCGCTGCCGCGATCGGCGCGCGCTTGGTGTGGGCGCTCGGAATTCCCACGGCTCCGGTCTCCATCATCAAGGTGAACGCGGAAGACTTCTGGCGCTCGGAAGGATCGACGCGAGAGGTGGCCGAAATCTTGAAGTCCGGCTCGCCGCCGGTGCTCGGGTATTATCGCGTCGCGGCGCTCTCGTGGCCGCCTGGAGTCTTGCTCGGCTATGCGCCGGAATCGGGGGTGCGAGGTGATGATCCGAACGATCTGATTCCGCACGAGAACCGGCGCACGCTGCGCGCGCTGAAGGTATTCGCATCCTGGATGGCACTGGACGGGCTCGGACCAGCCAAAACCGTCGATCGGTACGTGGGAGCCCCCGGAGAAGGCCACGTCGTCCACTACTTCGTAGGACTCGACGAAGCGCTCGGGACGAGCGCCGTCGTCCGCACGACCGACCCTCCGCCCGGTGAAGGCGGAGGCTCGCCGTTCGTCCGTCTACTCACGCTCGGGCTCGCTCGAAATCCGGCTCCGGCGCCGACCCAGATCGAAGTGCCCGCGGTGGGCCAACTAGAGAATGATCTCGACCCCGGCGGCTTCGCCCCGCCGCTCCCGTACGAACCTGCCGATCGCCTGCAGGCCGCCGATGGTTACTGGGCCGCCAAGCGCATCGCTCCCCTATCGCCGGCCCACATCGCGCTCGCCATCGACGCCGGCAAGATCAGCGACCGCCGGGCGCAGAGAACCATCCAGCTCGCGCTGGAGGCGCGTCGCAAGAAGGTGCTGGCCTATTGGTTCGATCGGGTCACTCCCATCGAGCTCTTGGCCGTGCTCGGCAGCAAGGTCGCGTTGCGCGACGAAGCCGTCCACTGGGGGCTCGTGCCGCCCGACGTCACCGATTACCGCATCGATTTCTTGACCGGCGGGGGCGAGCGCATCGGTGCGCCCATCGTGCTGCACCCACGCGCGGCAAGCGTCGTCTTGACGCTGCCCGTCGCCTCGATCGACGCGGCGCGCGATTACCTCGTGATGCAGATCACTGCGCGCCGGGGTAAACGGATTTTGCCCCGCGCTTTCGAGCTTCACCTCAAAATGGGGGGAGACAAGCTCGTCGTGCTCGGTATCCGTCACTAGTGCCATCCGTCAGAAATCTTGCCAGATTTCTGACGGACCCGCGCTCCGCGCGGCGCAGCTTCGCTGCGGGCACTCTCTCTTGGTCATCGGGGGCTCCGCCCCCGCCCCACCGGAGCAAGTCCGGAATGGGGCCC
>DASWDH010000402.1:0-5461 GCA_036395495.1 Polyangiaceae bacterium | reverse complement strand
TGTTGCGGAGCGAGGCTGGCCAGGGCGTCGCGGCTCGTTTCGTCTATCGGGGTGATTCCGACGGCCTCGCCCTAGTTTGCGTTGGGTCGGAGCCAAATCTGCAGATCGTGATCTGCCGATGCCAAGACTGCGGCAGTAATGTTAGGCGCGGTCGGTCGCCGTTCTATTTCGAACGTGCTTCCGCCCTGCATCATGAAACGGATTGCCGATGCATCAAATGCAATCACCCGGCCCGTTTGTCGAAACGGCGCATTCACGAAGGCCGCGTTACGCAGCAGAGTGCCCTGTGCAGATTCGAAGACAGCCGCTGGATGCAACCAGGGGGACGGCTTTTTCGCATCGGAAAAAAGAAGGAGATCCCACGATGAGCAATCCAAGCTGGCTCTTGCGTCCCCGGAGTCTAGGAAGCGTTTTGGCAATATTGGCGTTCACTCCTGGCTTGGCATTCGCCCAGGATCCGGCGGCCCCGCCCGCGGCCCCCGCTCCTCCGGAATCTGCGCCTCCGACCGCCCCTGCGGCACCTGCGCCCGCACCCGCACCCGCACCCGCACCCGTGGAGCAAGCCAAACCGAAAATCAACTACGGGGTGTGGTTCACGGTCGACTCACGTTTTCAAAACCCGAAACATCCAGAGAAGGTGGACAAAGCCGTTTCGAACGCCGAGGTAGACTTGCTTTTCAATGGGGAGGTACACAAGTATTTCAAGTGGCAGGCGGACTTCGTGGGAACGTTCGGCAACCCCGCCACGGACGGTGGCGGCGGGCCCGTTTCGGTGCTCGACCTCATTGCCAAGCTCGAGCTAGACGACGCTTTCCATGTTTGGTTCGGGCGCATGCTCGTCCCTTCCGACCGAGCCAATTTCAGTGGCGTCTGGTTCGCGAGCCCCTGGTACTACCCGGGAATCTACGGCTTGCAGGCGGGCACCGGTGTGTACATCGGGCCAGCGCAAGGTCCCCACGGCCGAAACGACGGGGCGACGGTTTGGGGTCAGTTTCTCGGCGGCACATTCAAGTACTACGCGGGCGTTTTCAATCTCCACGATCCCAACAGCACGCGATTTTATTCGGGGCGCCTGAATCTGAGTCTCATCAACCCCGAGCCCGGCTTTTATCACAACAGCACCTATTACGGTTCCAAGGATATTCTGGCGATCGGCGTAGGAGCGCAATTCCAGCAGCGCGGATCCATCGGCCCAGCCCCCGTCGCACCACTCCCCGGCCCGGCGCCCACCGACGATTACAGCGAGTTCAATGCCGACCTCTTGTTCGAAAAGAGCCTCGGTATCGGCGCGCTCGACTTGGAAGGAGCCTTTTACACATATGGTGGCGAGTTCAGGCCCCTCAAGTACTCCTACCTGGCGCTGGCCAGCTACGTCTTTTCGACCGTCGTCGGCATTGGGAAGCTCCAGCCGCTGGTGCGCGTCCAGCAGGCCAGGGTCAACAATCCGACCGATGACACGTGGACGAGCTTCGAGGGGCAGCTCGGATACGTGGTCGATGATTTCGGGGCTAAGCTCGCGCTCGGCTATCAACGCATCGATGTGGGTGGAGCGAACGGAACGGGCAACGCCATTTACGTGGGCGTGCAGCTCAAGCAATAGTCACGAGCACGACGGGAAACGAGGGTCAAACCCAGGTAAGAAGGGCGTAAAGCTTGCTGCCGCAGAGCCAGCGGCCGCGCCCCACGCGAACGGCGGCCGTGCCGCCGTCGCGCAAGACGCGTTTGAGCTCGGTGGTCAACGTGCGCAGGCGATCGTAGCGACTTCTGTCGAACGCCGCTTGTCGCTCACGCAGCGGACGGGAGGCGGGCGGATAGGGAATCGGTTCGGCGGGTGCGAGATCGCGGGCATCGACGAGATGGCCGTCACCGACCACGAGCACGCGCGCCCCGTCGCCCAGAGGTTCTCGAAAGACGATGACGCTGTCGTGGAGAAGACAGAGCCACCGAGCTCGCTGAAGCAGCTGGTAGCCATGCGCAACGTTACGTTCGAGGTGCCGCACGACACGCTCGGGATCCCACGTACCTGGTTCGCTCGTCTCCGCGCTGGAGTCGCCATCGGCGCTTGCGGATTTCGAGGCGAGGATGAGCTTCCTCGCGACGAGCACGAGTGCGCCGCCCACGCTCGATGCAGGACTGGGCACAGTCAGCGAGTGGCGTTCGGCGAAGCAGGCCAAGCCTGCTCGAAACACGGTTTCGTCGGGGGCCCAGTATTCGGAAGCGCCGACGGCGCGGGCCCATAGCGAGCGCGTGGCGCGCTCACCCGACACGAGGCTTCGGATGGCGCCGAGGGAATGCACCGAAAAGGTGGACGGCAGCGGGCCCCACCGATGGATCGCATCGGGTTCCGTCGATGCATCCTCGAGATCCGAGCTGCAAAACCAGGTGCGCGGATCGGTGTCGAGGAGCTGCACGTTGTAAGGTGGGTGGAGCGCTTTGATGCTCTCGTTCTCCGAGAGAGCGGCTTCCAGGGCAGTTCGGGTGGGCGCGACCTCCACGTCGTGAACCTGCGTGAGCATTTCGAGCGCGCGTTCGGTCGTCGAACCGGTCGTGAAATGACTGGCGACCCGCTTGCGCAGGCTTGCCGCCTTGCCTACGTAGAGCACGTCGCCGTTGGAGCGGAGCAAGCGATAGACGCCCGGCGCATCGGGAAGCGCGCGGTACTTCGCGCTCGAAAGGGGGTAGCGACGCTTCTTCGATCGCGAGGGGCGCGGTCCGGGACGAGCGATCCAATCGCGCAATTGATCCCAGGTGTGGACGTCCAACGCGGCGAGCTCGCCGGCGAGCTTTCGCCAGATGAATGCCGTTGCTTCGACGTGGGGCAGGCAACGGCGACCTGGATCGAGTCCGTACCCCAGATAACCTGCCAGCGCGCGCAGCGACCGCCGCGGCAAATCCGGATAGAGGCGGCACGCGATCGCGTGCAGGCACACCGCGTCGAACGGAAAGCTCGCGTCCGCGTCGAAGTGGCTGGCCCAGTCACGCAAGAAGGCGAGTTCGAATTTGGCAAAGTGGATCGCCACCGGAATCGGATCAGCCTGGCCCATGCTGGATCGCAGCCTGTGCCAAGCTTCATCGGGACTGAGCGCGCTCGTGACTTGGGCCTCGTGGTAGCCGGTCAGCCGACGAACCTGAAAGTCCACGAAATCTCCGGGCGGCAGCGTCACCCAGTGCGCTTGCGCTTGCGCGACGTCGGGCAGGTTCGCGCACGCGATGCCCCAGCCGATTTCGAGGACGGCGCCATAGGTCGGGCTTGCCCCGGTCGTTTGGCAATCGACGACGAGGACCTTGAGTTCCGACAGCTCCTCCACATGCGTGGGTCTAGACGGCGCAGCTGGTTCGTCAAGGGCATGCCCACTTGTGTCCGAAGTTGCCGCAGCCCTACACTCCACCCGTGGGCGTCTACGTAGCCTTGCTTCGCGGCATCAACGTCGGTGGGAAGGGCAAACTCGCGATGAGCGATCTTCGCGACATCTGCGAGCGCACGGGCTTCGATTGCGCCAAGACCTACATTCAGAGCGGCAACGTCGCCTTCAAGAGCTCGCTCCCCGAACGCCAAGTCAAAGCCAAGCTCGAAAAGGCGCTGACCACTCGAATGGGACGGCCTGCGGTCGCGCTGGTTCGCACCCCCGCCGAGCTCCGAGCGGCGATCCGACGCAATCCGTTCAAAGAGGCCGCGCCCCGTCAATTGCTCGTCCTCTTTTTGGACGAGGCTCCGCCCAAAAACGCTCTCGACCGCCTGCGCATCCCAGGACGGGAAAAGGTCGAGCTCGCCGGCCGCGAGTTATTCATTCACTATCCGGACGGCATGGGCCATTCCAAGCTGGCGCATCCCTTGTTCGACATCGGAACCGGGCGGAATCTGAACACGGTCGAGAAGCTCGCGACGATGGCCGAGGAGCTCGCGATAAGTTCCGAGCGCTAACGCATCGAGGCAGCGTCTTGCGCCTTGTGCGCTACCAGGGCCACGAACGTCTCCATCGTCTCCGGCGCTACACCGAAAAAAAGGTAAGGCTCGATGAGCTCAGCCTCCATGAGCACGAAGCGGCCGTCGATGCGCACGCCGTCGATGCGCGCGTAGGCCGGCAGCTCGGGCAGCGCGGCGAGCACCGAGCTCGCTTCGTCGACGAGGGTGCGCACGGCGTCGGACGGGACGCGCTCGGCCGTGCCGCCGAACTGCGGCTGAACGCGGTAATCGCCCGCCGGTGGCTTCTTCAGAATGGCATGGCTGAAGACCCCCCCGAAGAACAAAAACGACCACTCCCCCTCGCCTTGGATTTCCGGAAGAAAAGGCTGAACGAGCACGTCACCGTGAGCGAGTACGCGCTCGAATTCCGGCTGGTAGCTCGCGAGCTCGTCCGACGTCAGCAGCGCCGTTCGCCACGCGCCGGCCGATACGGCGGGCTTGACCACGACGCGTTGCCATCCGCGCTCGGCCACGAGCGCAGCCAGAGCGATGGGCTCTCGAGCCTCCAAGAACACAGTCGGCGGAATTCGAACGCCGCGGGCCGCGAGCTCGCGCAAGTAGGCCTTGTCGGCATTCCACTCGACGAGCGAAACGGGATTTTGAACCGCCACCTCCGCTTGCGCCAAACCGGCGATCCATCGCCGAAATGCAGGATACTTTTCGAAGTAGTCCCAGACCGAGCGCAAGAACACGACATCGAAGCGGGTCCAGTCGACGGAAGGGTCATCCCAGACCGCAGCACGCGCGTCGACGCCGTGATCGGCGAGCATCGGGATGAGCCGTTGCTCTTCCTCGTAGAGGTTCGGCTGGGCGCAACAAGTGGCCAGGGCAACGCGAGGGCGCGGTAGCATGTGCGAGCTTCACACCCAGAATGCGGCGCTGAAGACCGGAATGCTCGCAACGTAAGCTCGCCCCCTCACGGTTCGACGATCAACGCGAACCTGGCATAGGTGAAGCTGACTTCCTCGAGTGGTAGCGCGTCGGTCGCGCCGGTGTGCGAGTCGGTGACGCCATCGATGAAAACGTCGGTCAGGTTGTAGCTCGCGCCCGACTGAAAGATCTCCACCTTGACTTCGCGAAGATGGCGACCGGAGATCGCGTCGCCGGTGATCGTTTGGGAGTTGGCGTCGACGACCTTCGTCACCTTGAGCGGCGTGAGCGTCGCCTTACCCGCTCCCGCTCCCCCAACGGGATCCACGGCGGCGGTGACGCCCCAACGATAGCCGAGGATATCGATCGGCGTGGCGCTGAGATCGTTGCTGACGATTCGTCCGATCACCACCCTGTTCGGCGCTCCGGGGCCGCTCGCACCTGGGGCGCCGGCTGGCCCGGCGGGTCCGGTCGGCCCCGCTGGTCCCGCGGGTCCGGGCGCGCCAGTTGGTCCTGCCTGATTCCAGCTGATGGCCACCTCGTTGGACTTGCACGTATCGAGTGCCGGATCGATCACTCGCAAGCGACCGCCGTTGTCGTAACAGCCGTTGAGCACCCCAGTCGCGC
>DASWDH010000401.1:0-11398 GCA_036395495.1 Polyangiaceae bacterium | reverse complement strand
CAAAGCGTTCGGCCAGCGCGACCCTGAGCGTGAGCTCATTCTGCTGGCGCACCAGCCGAGCCAGATCGTCCACGCCGCTCGCGCCGGAGTGGGCCTTCAACTCTCCGGCCACACGCACGGCGGTCAGATCTGGCCGTTCGGCGCACTGGTTCGGCTCAGCCAGCCTTACATCGCAGGCCTTCACCGTCACGATGCTTCTACGCAGATCTACGTCAGCCGTGGCACCGGTTATTGGGGGCCTCCCATGCGTCTCTGGTGCCCGGCGGAGATCACGAAGCTGGTGCTCACGCCCTCGTGAACCAATGAACTGCGAGGCAGAACTATCGAACCGGAGGACCGGACGCGCGGCGCCGGGGAGACGGCTGCGCCATCTCTTCGTCGGACTCCGTGCCGGAGGGGCTCGCACCGCGCAGAGTGGAGCCGCAGTGCGGGCACCAATCCATCTCCTTCGCATACGCGGCGTGACAAGACGCGCAGTAGCAAATCGATCCCGTTTGGCGGTAGTGCACGTGGGAATTCGTGTGCACCTCGCTGAACACGAGCTCCTGCGTTCCAATACGAATGCGATCGCCGTCCGACAGTTCGGTCGGCTCGCGAACGTACGAGCCGTTGATCCGGCACCCGTTGCGGCTCCCGAGATCCTCGAAAAGCGCGCTGTTGTTATCGGTGACGATGCGCGCGTGTCGCCGCGAGATCGAGGGATCGAAGATCGTAATGTGGCAGTCGTCCCCGCGACCGATGAGCGTGCTGCCCATCGGCAGATCGTACTCTTGCAGGAGAAACCGGAGCCGATATCTCCCACTCGATTGGGGACGATCGGATTTCATGGCGACGGCAGCACTACTTCCTCCCCCCCAAACGCAACCCCACTGGTCCCTTACGGAACCGATCGCCTTCCTCCTGTCGCGCCGGTAAGCGAGCGCCCAGCTAATTGTTATTCGGGGGACCTCTAGTTTCAAGCCATGAAACTCGAAACAGTCACGCGAACCAATCTGCGTGCCTTCTCCTACTCCGTCCCATCCGGTGATCACTCGAGTGTCCAGGCTCGTGTGACTCGGCCCGCTTGCGGTCTCGAGCATTCATCTTGCATGACAATGTCGATATCGAAGCTGGAAAGGGAAACAGTGCACGAGCGCCTTCGGCACTGCGGTGGCTCATCCAAGGAGAACCTGACGAATGGGTCGATTGTGGATTCAAGCAACAGCAAATGGAAAAGTTCGGGTCCTCCTGGGTGCCGAGGCCGCGCGGGAGAGGCGGCGTCTCGGTCGTGAGATCGATCGCACGATCGATAGGGCGTTCCGCGGAGATCTCGCCGATTCCGAAGTTAGAAACGTGGAGAGGCTCGCCGCACTCGCCGATCGCTTGGGCCGCGGCGGGACGGGCTAGGTTTGGTCCCGCGCTAGCATGACTGGCTCAGATCCTCGCTACCAGATCATTTCATCGGAGTAGCCATAAGCCAACTAAAGTACTGACCGGAAAGGCGGAACTGGCTGTCGGCGAAGCTCCTGACGGCAACTTCCGACGGCCTCGCCGTAACTTACCTGGCCGACATGCGGCAATGGCTGATCGTGATCTGTCATGGCCAAGATCTGACCCAATCATGCTAGGCGCGGCTTCGCTTTCGGCTCGGTTCATGCGGCGCGCCGACGACGACGAGTTCCGAGATGGGACCCCGGCAGGAAGGTTTGGAGTTGATCGAGCGGGCCGCCTTCACCGATCGAATGGCGTAACCCGCATAGAGCCCGCGAACTTCGGGCACATCCGAATTCGACAGTACGACCGACACGCCGCGTTCAGTCAAACGCTCGAAAACCTTCGATAAACGCTTTTGTTCTTCGGGACCGAAGCCACGGGCCGCGTACGCCGTGAAGGTCGATGTGCGCGAAAGGGGAACATAGGGCGGATCGAAATACACGAAATCTCCGGGTTCAGCGTTCGCGACGGCCACCTCGAAATCGCACACCGCGAGATCGACGGCCGAAAGTGCGCGTGAGCAAGCGCGCAGATTGCGCGCATCGCAAATCACCGGTTTGACATATCGACCAAAAGGGACGTTGAACTTGCCAGAGCGGTTGACCCGATAGAGCCCGTTGAAGCCGGTCTTATTGAGGAAGATCGTCCGCGCGGCGCGCTCCACCAGCGGCAAGCTGCCGGGGTCGAGGTCGCGAACGCGGTAGTAGTAATCGGGATCGTAGCGGTGCGCTCCGAGCGCCTGGATGAGCTCCTCGACGTGGTCGCGAACGGACAGATAGCAGTCGACGATCTCGGCGTTGACGTCGCTCAGCACCCCTTGGGTTGGCAACCGATCGAAGAAAAGCGCACCACCGCCCAAGAACGGCTCGAAATAGCGGGCGGCTCGCGCCGGAACCAGGGCCCGCAGCTCCGCCAGCAGCTGACCCTTTCCACCCGCCCACTTGAGAAACGGCCGCGCACGCATGATCACCCCTTCCGATTTCGAAGCAGGCGCTGGACGGGATGGAGGACGGGCGAAAGGGGCGGCGCTTCTGGCTGCACGGTCACGTGCGTCACGCTGTGTGCCACCCGGATGCGCTCGCCCACGTCGCGCGCCACATCGGTGCCGTGAGCGGATCCATCGAGCACGACGTGAACGGTGACCGCATCGAACCCATCGGAGATCGTCCACGCGTGCAGGTCGTGGATGTCGGCGACGCCGGGCGCCGATCGGATCGTCTTTTCGAGCTCTTCGAGCGAGACCCCAGGGGGCGTGCTCTCCATCAAGACCCGCAACGTTTCGGTAACCAGGCGAAACGCGCCCCACAAAATCAGCACGGAGATCACGATGCTGGCCACCGCGTCGGCTCGGTTCCATCCGAACGCGAGCACCACGAGCGCGGCCACGATCGCCGAGACGGACCCGAGCGCGTCGGCCATCACATGGGCGAGCGCGGCGCGGGTGTTGGTGTTGTGCCCGTGACCGCGCGACAGAATCCATCCCGCTGACAAGTTGACCACGAGCCCCGCAGCCGCCACGGCCAGCATCGGCAAGGCATCGATTGAGGTGGGCGCGCGCCAGCGGGAAATCGCTTCTGCAACGACCCAGACCGCGGCCACGCCGAGCGCGATACCGTTGGCAAGGGCCGCCAGCGTTTCAGCACGACGGTAACCGTAGGTTCTTGCGATGGTGCGCGGCCGCGTAGCGACCCGCTGCGCCATGACCGCCAGGGCAAGTGCACCACTGTCCGCGAGCATGTGTCCGGCATCGGACAGCAGCGCCAAGCTGTGGACAACCCACCCGGCCACCGCCTCGACGATCATGAAACCGACGGTGAGAAGGAGTGCCGCCCACAGCCGGCGTTCGGGGGCGAGCGCGCCGGGGCGATGGCTAGGACCTTGATGAACGTGCCGGTGCGCGTCAGCTGGGCTTGCGTGGTGCGCGTGCTCCGCGGCCATCGTCAGCATCCCGTGGGGGGACCTCCCATGCCGAGACTCCTAGCATGGCTGCGACCGGCATTAACGCCGATCGCGTCGGGGACCCCGATCGCCGCGGTCCCGATCCCCGCCCCGGCCTCCCCCACCGGGGCCGTCGCGACGCGGCCCGCGCTGCGGCGGACCCGCCTCGCGCGCCTGCAGAATTCGCTCTTTCGCGCGTTCGCCCTCCTCCCCCGCCGGGAACGGGAGCAGCTCGCGCCGGGTCAGCCGAACCTTGCCTTCGCGGTCGACGGAAATGACCTTCACCTGGACCTTGTCCCCCTCCTTCAGCACGTCTTCCACGCGCTCCACCCGCTCGTGCGCGAGCTCGGAGATGTGAACGAGGCCGTCGGTATTCGGAAGGATCTCGACGAACGCGCCGAAGTCGGCGATGCGCTTGACGACGCCTTCGTAGATCGCGCCTATCTCCGGTTCGGCGGTGAGGCCGCGGATGATGTCGAGCGCTTTTTTGACCGCGTCCGAATCGCTCGATGCCACGTTGACGGTGCCGTCGTCCTCCACGTCGATAGCGACGCCCGTCTGATCGATAATCCCTTTGATCGTCTTGCCGCCTGGGCCGATGACGAGCCGTATCTGGTCGGGCTTGACCTTGATCGTCGTAATGCGCGGCGCGTACTTGGAAAGATCCGCCCGAGGTGCGGGCAGTGCCTCGAGCATCTTGCCGAGAATGTGCTTTCGCCCTTCTTTGGCTTGCTCGAGAGCGCGCGACAAGATGTCCCGCGATAGCCCCGAAATCTTGATGTCCATCTGGATGGCGGTGATGCCCCGCTCGGTCCCGCAGACTTTGAAGTCCATATCGCCGAGATGGTCTTCGTCGCCGAGAATGTCGGAGAGCACGGCGATGCGATCGCCGTCGGAGATGAGCCCCATCGCGATCCCCGCCACCGGGCTCTTGATCGGCACGCCGGCATCCATGAGAGAGAGACATCCCCCACAGACGGCCGCCATGGAAGACGAACCGTTCGACTCGAGCGTCTCGGAGACCACGCGGATCGTGTAGGGAAATTTATCGCTGTCCGGGATCATGCGGAGCAGCGCGCGCTCGGCGAGCGCTCCATGTCCGATTTCGCGGCGGCCGGGGCCGCGCACGGGCTTCGCCTCGCCGGTCGAGAAACTCGGGAAGTTGTAGTGGAGCAAAAAGCGCTTCCAGCGTTCCCCGGTGAGCGCGTCGATTTTCTGCTCGTCGGAGGAGGTGCCGAGCGTCGTCGCCACGATGGCTTGCGTTTCACCCCGCTGAAAGAGGGACGACCCATGCACGCGCGGTAAGAGCCCCACTTCGCACATGATCGGCCGCACGGTTTTGGTGTCGCGCCCGTCGATGCGCTTTCCCTCGTTGAGCACGAGCTCACGGACGACATGCGCCTTGCGCTCTTCGAATTCTTCCTTGACCAGCTTTTCGTACTCGAGCCACGCCTGTTCGCCGACCTCGGCGAAAACTGTCTCGGCGAGCTTCTTTTTCAGATTGGTGTAGCCCTCGTAGCGTGCCTTCTTGTCGGTGACGCGCGTCGCATTGGCGAGGTCGGCATCGACGATCTCGGAAACGCGCTTTTTCACTTCGTCCGGCAGACGCTTGGAGACGAACTCGCGCTTGGTCTTGCCGACGGCGCCGCGCATCTTTTCGATGAGCTCGAGGATGGGCTGGGCAGTTCGGTGCGCAAACATCAGCGCCTCGACCACGTCGTTCTCGCCAGCCTCGGCAGCTCCCCCTTCGACCATCACGATCGCTTCTTTCGAGACCGCCACCACCAGATCGATGTCGGACTTCTCCTGTTGCTCGAACGTCGGATATGCGATGAACTCACCTTCCAGACGGCCTACGCGAATCCCGACCACCGGACCATTCCACGGAATATCGGAGATGTGCAGCGCCGCGCTCCCACCGGTCAGTGCGAGCACGTCGGTGGGGTTGATCTTGTCGGCGGAGAGGACCGTCGCGATGACTTGGGTATCGCGGCGGTAGCCGTCCGGAAAGAGCGGCCGCAACGGGCGATCCATGATGCGACAGACGAGGATCTCGTCATCGCGCAGTCGGCCCTCGCGTTTGAAAAAGCCCCCCGGTATCTTGCCCGCCGCGAACGTTTTTTCGACGTACTCGCAGGTCAATGGGAAAAAGTCGATGCCCGGGCGCTCTTCGGCGGACACCGCGGTGACCAAAACGACGCTCTCGCCGAAGGTAATGAGGATTGAGCCATGTGCTTGCTTGGCAAGCCTTCCCGTCTCGAGGGTCAACGGACGACCGCCGACCATCACGGATTCTCGAACGAATGACATTTGAATGGCGCTCCTTGCGCGCGCGCCGCTGTCGTGCGGCCTGACGCCGAGCACCTGCGAGCTCTTCTTCCTCGATTCTTGCGCGCGACCGGTGCCCTTTCCGATCTCGGTGGCGCGCAGGAAGCGAAGATGAAGCTGCCCCGCAGGCGTGCTCAGAGAAAACAAACGCAGGCGGGCCGAAGGCCGCGCCGAGTAACATAGGGAGAAAAACTGGAGTTGGCCGGTCTCCTTTCGCTGTGTGGCCGTGGGTGCGACTGGCTACTTACGTAGATTGAGCTGACCGACGATCTTGCGGTATCGGTCGACGTTGGTCGCTTTCAGGTAATCGAGGAGTCGGCGACGCTGTCCGACCAGCTTCAACAAGCCACGGCGGGAGTGGTGGTCCTTCACGTGGGTCTTGAAGTGCTCGGCGAGCTCGGCAATCCGCTCGGTGATGATGGCAACTTGGACTTCGGGAGACCCGGTGTCCGTGTCGTGCGTGCGGTACTTCTGGATGAGTTCAGCTTTCTTTTCGCTGAGGATCATGGATGTTCGAAGCCCTTTCGGCTGACGCCCGGCTGAGAGGTTGGCCAAGAGCGCCTCGCCCTGGGCCGGGCCGAAAAATGAAACGATGAAGCCTACGGCGGGCGGAGTATACGCGCCGGGGGCTCAGGGTCAATCTGGAGGTGGCTAACTAGCTTCCCGTCCCCTCGATGACGACCAGGAACGTCCGCGCCAAGACATAAATATCGAGCCAAGGCGACCAGTTGCGCACGTATTCGACGTCCATCTGGACGCGATGATCGAACCCGGAGGCATTTCGCTCGGTCACCTGCCAGATGCCGGTGATCCCCGGCTTGACCCGCAGGATGATCCCCTCTTGTTGCTTCATCTCCGGGATCTCGCGCTCGAGGTACGGCCGCGGTCCGACCAGGCTCATCTGCCCGAGCAGCACGTTCCAAATTTGGGGCAGCTCGTCGAGGCTGTATTTGCGAAGGATGCGCCCGGCGCGGGTCACCCTCGGATCGGCCGTCAGTTTGTGAAACTCCTCGTATTCGGCACGCAGCTTGGGATCTTTCGCGAGAACCTCTCCCAGCCGCTTCTCGCCATCGCCATACATGGTGCGAAACTTCAACGCCGGAAACCGAACTCCGTTCTGGCCGAGCCTCTTTTGTCGATAAAAGACCGGCCCTCGCGAGTCGAATTTGATGAGGAGCGCGAGGACAATCAGCACTGGAAGGATGAGGAGCCCACCCACCAGCGTGAGGGCGAGATCCATCATGCGCTTGGCGGCGCGCGGCCCGGTGAGCAACAGTTGCCGGCGCACCTCGATGCTGAGCACGCCCCCGAGGCTGCGGGCAGGGGCACCAAAGTGCGCGATGTTGAACAGGTCGGGAATGATCAAAACGCTCGAGAAGCTGCCGCCGACCTGCTCGAGCGTGGTGACCAAGGCCGCCGACTCGAGCTCCGGCATCGCGACGACGGCCGAGCGGATCTTGAGCCGCTGCGACAGAACGGGGGCCAGCTCGAGCCCGCCCACCACGGGCACACCTTCCACTTCCGAAAATCGTCCCCACACCGCTCGAACCGAGGGGGTGTTCAAACTGGGATCGCGGATGGACTCGATGGCAACATCGTCCTCGCCCCAGCTGGCTCGCAGCGTGCCGTGCCTGGCTGGATCGTCGTCGAGAATGGCAACCGCTTTGAGCCCGAGCTCGGGATGGTTGTGCAGCGTGCTCACCAGGGTCCGACCCACTTTGCCGGCGCCGAGCACGACCACCGGATGTCCCCACCACGGCTCGCGCGAGAACTTCGCCCGGAGAAAACCACGCCCGAGCGGAACGAGAACGACCGAGATCAACCAAGCCAAAAGCCATGCTCCGTGGCGCACCCCTGCCGCCAACGTGCCCGTGCGCTCGAGAAGCGTCACCAGATAGAGGCCGAAGTAGACGATCGAAATCGCCTCGGTGGTGCGACGGATCTCGTCGGGCGGGCTGGGGGGCGCCATCGAGTAGAGCTGGGCGGTGACGAAGGCGCCGAGGCAAACGAGCGCGACCACACCGGCGCGCCAAAGTCCGCCCACCGGCGAAGCCCAACCCGGCACCAGAAACTGGCCCAGCGTGGCGGCCGCGAGCAGTCCGACGACGTCGGCCCCGACGAGCAAGAGCAAAGTCAGCGTCGGCCGGCACCGAACGCGAAGCCCCACGATCGATGGGTTTTCGCGTGCTCGCAAAGCGAGCGCGCTCCACTTGCCGATTTGGCCGCCGAGCTGAACCTGCTCGATCAACGCTTCGGCGATGGCGCGCCCGTCACAGGCGCCCATCCGATCGAGAATCGCACCGACGAGGCCTCCCGTTTCTCGTTGGATCCGAAGTGCCTCGCGCAGTTGCTCCGGCGTGATCACACCGCGACGCAAGAGCACCTGTCCGATCTCGTTGCCGCGCTTTTTGCGCCGCTTGTAAAAGGCCGGAACCGGTCTGACGCGGCTGGTGCGCTCGCGCTCTTCGGCGCGGGGCTTGCTTGAGCGACCGGAGTCGGGCGGCGGGGCGACCACGGAACGTCCTGCCTCAGCGCTTCTGGGAGAAGAGTCGTCCAACCCAGCTGAGCTTGCCACCCATCAGCGCGGAGCGAGCGATCTCGTTCACGAGGGCGGAGTCGATATGGTTGCTCGTTACCTGAAGTTTGGGCTCCGTCGCGAACGTTCCGACCTTGGCATCGTCCAGAATGCGGATGACCTCGTACCGCCCGCGCCCGAGGCGAACGATTCGATACGTCTTCCCTCCCACTTGGACCATACCTTTCACGAACGCCATTCCGTTACCCTTCCTACCCGCATTCTATATATCCCGTGGGGCGCACGTTTGTGAAGCATTCCGTCAGGGTCCCCAACAATTGGACGCTACCTCTCTCTCTCTCCATCAGAAGTTTGGCGCTTGGTCGTTACTGAGCGGTATCCCCGACGTGCCTTCCTGGTTTCGCTCGACAGAGCTGCCCAGCTGGATGGCTCTCGGACTCCGCGCTTGACAGGCGGCCCGCAGCTAAATAGGTTCCGCCGGCCGCCGTGGAGGTGTGTCGCAGTTGGCCCCCGCGTGCGGTAAAGTACCGCAACTGTTCATTGGGGGATCGTCCAATGGCAGGACACCAGACTCTGACTCTGGCTATCAAGGTTCGAATCCTTGTCCCCCAGCGAAGAAAACCATACCTTCTCGTCCGTAAATATTCAGTCACAGCAGCACCGATCACAACCGTGATCGCTGGCCCCATCGTCTAGCGGTTAGGACACCGGCCTCTCACGTCGGTAACACGGGTTCAATTCCCGTTGGGGTCGCCCTCAATACTGAACCTGGCAACGTCACCCACGGCGGCACGTTCGATCGAGGCTTCGGCCTGGATTCGGTACCGTTTCCCGTCGGCGGTCTCGGTCGGCGTGAACACGAGCGGGCCGGTCAAGAGACTCTCGATCGCCTGCCTCGCTTGTTCGGTGTTGCGCCGCATGAGGCCCCGCAGATCCGAAAGCCGGGCACGTGCTTCCTTTTCCAGCCGGCGCACCTCGAGATCGAACACGGAGGGCGCCGTCTTGAGCGCGTTGATGCGCGCTTGCAGCGCGTCCAGCTCCTTTTCGCGGTCGGACATCATCTGAACGAGCCGGCGCGGTGCCTCGGTTGAGGTCAAGACGGCCTCGCCCAACCTCTCGATCTCGGCCGCCAACTGCCTCGCCCGCTTCTCTAGCTCCGGGATGTCCGATGCCGTCTTCGACGATCGCTCGGATAGTCGTCGCCGCACTTCGCGAAGGCATTTGAGAACGAGCTCCTCGTTCAAGACGTGTTCCGAGATCCAATCGAGCACGACGCCATCGACGGCTGAAACAGGTCGGCGCAACGAGTTGTCGCACGTGCCCAGCTCGCGGTGGTGAGCGCACGAGTACACCTTGATGGTCTCTCGCCCGGCCTTGCTGTTCGTCACCTGCATGCGTCCGCCGCAGACGCCGCAACGCGAAAGGCCCGAGAGCAGATATTTGGGAGCGGTGCCCCTCGGGCTCTGCCGGCCCATTCGCACCTTCGTGGAGAACCGCGCGTGCGCGGCCTTCCAAAGGTCGTCGGCGATGATGCGCAAGTCGGGCCGCTCCGCGCGCACACACTGCGCTTGCGAGCGCGTGACGCGCACTCGGGTTCCGCCGCGATAGGTTTTCCCGCAGCGTCCCCATATGAGTGTCCCGCGGTATCGCTCGTTGCGGAGCATCGCGTGGATCGCGCTCGGCATCCATCTTCCTTTGCCGCGGGCACCGGCCCGTGGCGATGAAACGCCGCGCGCGTTGAGCTCCTTGGCGATCGCCTTGAGCCCCTCCCCGCTCGCGTACCGCTCGAAAATCTCGCGGACAACGCGAGCCTCGGTCTCGTTGATTCGGTAGTTGACGAAGCCGCGTGCATCACCGTTCGGCCGCACGTTGTCGTAGCCGAAGCATCGGCCTCCGGCGTTCATGCCGGCTCGTGCCTTGCGCTCGAGGTTCTCGCGCGTGCGACTGGCGATCCTTTCTCGTTCGAGCTCCGAGTGGAAGTTGCGGAGCGTGAGCATGATTTTCGACGTGGCATCGTTGAACCTCAACTCCTCGCCCGTCGAATAGAAGAACACGCGACACCCCGCGTCGATCAGAGTCTGCATCGTGAGGCCGGCATACAAAGTGTCGCCGCCGAGGCGCGTCTCGTCGCGCAGCACGATGGTGTCAATTTCGCCGGCATTCGCCGCCGCGAGCAGCGCGTTGAGCCCCGGGCGATTCTTGAACTCCGCGCGGCTGTGATCGGAATCGATGAAGACGCGCTCGCCGGCCGAGCGCCAGCCACGTTCGATGATGAAGCGACGGGAATTCTCGAGCTGCGTATCGATGCTCTCCGCTTGATGCTCTTCCTTGCTCCGTCGGGCATAGATGGCAACGCGCATGGGCAACACCTCTTCTTGCTGCTGGGCCTGATCTTACTTTCGACGAGGAGACCGAACCAGGTCTTCAACCAAAATCTCGGCAAGAATTCGGACGAAAGGCTCCATGTCCGATTTCACCGGAAGGTCTTTCGCTTCGTCGCCGCGAACGGCATCGAACTTCGCCCGACGCGATTCCTTCGGGGTTCGCCGCAGAGCGAGCCTGGCCCTTGGCGGAGCCCCGGTATCCGCTCCGTGGGTCCGATGCGCCAGCCGCTGAATCGGCGGCGGACCGGCCGACGATCGGCCGACGGACCGGCGTTTTCGCTCCGCCTTCACGGCGCCCTCCCCGCGGGGACGCGGTCACGGCGGCAACCTGAGGCGAACCCCGACCCGCAATCCTGTGCGTCCGCCAATTGCTTTGCGGAAGTGAGCCGATTCCCCGCAGGCCATGGCCTTGGTGGTTCTGGCGGGTCCGGTCCCCGACGCGCACGCGCGCTTCGTAACGCATGAGCACGTCGAAACCGACGTGGTCGACGCCGATCGCTACCCACTCGACGTTGCGGCCTGCATACGACTGCAAATGTGAGGGCCCTCACAAGTCGTGCCCGCCGTCGGCTGGTTTCTAGCGCGCGAAGCTCGACCGCTAGAGCACCGAACATGTTGATACGATCGTGATTGCAATGGGTTACGCAGCCTCTCGCTGCAATCGTTGAATGGCCTCGAGATTTTGAATCGCAGCCGAACGCCGGAGGTCGAACAGATTTCTGCGTACACCGAAGTAGCG
>DASWDH010000400.1:0-7629 GCA_036395495.1 Polyangiaceae bacterium | reverse complement strand
GCGACACCGGCGCATCTGATCGTCGATAGAGCGCGCATCCTGCCGATCGGTGGAGTAGCGGGCGTAGATCGCAACCGGGAGACCCGCATCATTCGCGGCTGGCGTCGTCTTCATCATCCTCGGCATCACGCGTCTCCTCTTCGGTCCGACCGTCCCCGAGCCGGCCCTCGAACCAAAGTTCTGCGGCCAATACCGCGAGCTCGTCTACAAGGGCGAGTATACTCGCACGTTCCGCATCAGCACCGGTGTACGGGTCGACGCTAGACGGTGCAGTCCTCGAATGATTCGGGTGTCGGCGCGTAGCGCGACGGAGCACGGCAGACGCTCGTGCCTCGGGCGCAGAAGGGGCGAATTGCGCGCGCCGAGCTGGATTCACGTTCGCGGCCTCCAGTTGGAGCGTCCCGCAGCAAAAATCGGCGCGAAGCGAAGTGCTTGGACCGCCCCACTCTCTTGGCTGCGCTTCGCACCCATCGGAGTGGAGCGTTCGCTATCCCCGTTGCGACGCAAGCCCGCGGCCTTCCGCGCCCACGTAACACCAGTGGTATCGCGGCTAGTAACATCGTGTGCGGTGGGGGCCCCCTGAGTGCTCCGAATCAGCCCCAATTGGCTGCGAGCCTGACCGGCGGTCGCGATCGAAAACGAGGTAGCGACGAGGGCAAGGCTCTCCCGGTCGGCCAATGCCATTGGCATAGACGTCTCCAACTGTGCTGCGGGTCGCGGGAAGATTCTCCGCGAGCAAGGACCAGCTTGCGTATCTCAGCGGGCCCGGTCAACGCGACACGCTAGGTCCGATCCCTGGCAAGGTGTCGTGGAAACCCATGACAGCGTGTCGCGTCGATGTCGCGGCGCCGGCGCGGCTCGAGCCAAATTTGCGGTCGATCGTGCACCTGAATGCAAGCGTTCCGACCTGGCACTTCGACCCATGACAAAAATCGTTCGCGCGCGCCCAGCATCATCAACGCACCATGATCGGGCCGCCACTCGACGTTGTTCGCTCCCGGCGCGAAATTTTCCTTCGTTTCCTTAGGTTTTTCGTTTCGCGTGCGGGTTGTGCGAGTCAAAAGGACCACGGCACCAAACGAGAAGGACTTTGTCCTCTCGTTGACGATCGAGCGCTCATTGATGTCGCGCGTCATGAAATAGTGACTGGCAAAGAGGTAGTTACTGTCGCGCGGATCGCCTGCGTCATGTCTGACGAATGCGCGAAGACAGGCATCGACGCGACTTTGCCGGGCCCGGGATGCCCCCATCAGGACGTCGGTGCCCGAACGACAAATTCGACCGACGCCGTGGTGTCGCGCTGACCTACGGAAGGTGCCGCACGAAATCCATCGCGTCGTGGAGCAGTCGGATGATCTCCACCGTTTCCTTCGAGCGGATTCGATAGAAGACGATGTGCCGAGCGGGCCGGCCTCGCTGGCTGATGTGATGAGCGAAGATCCCGGGCAGGATATCGTCGCGCGCCTTGCCGCGTGAAGGGTCGGTACCGATCGCGACCAACGCCTCGCGAATCAGCGCGCTCTACTCGCGAGCCCTGGTTGACTCCCCACCGCTCCTTCGTGAACCGGAGGGTCTCGAGGATGTCGCGCTTGGCGAGCGGCGACCGAACGATGCGAGCCATCAGCCCGAGCTACTACCGTCCAAGGCCGAGCTCGGCTTCCACCTCGGCCATCAGCTCCTCCGGCGACGTCTCGACGCCCTTTCCCGCGTCCAGCTCCGCTATGCCTTCCTGGAGAGCCTCGCGCAGGACCGCGCGCTTCTTCTCTTCCAGCGCCTCGCGGACGACGTCCTCGACGCTCGCGCCGTGCCCCGAGCGGACGCGCTCCTCCGCGAAGGCCTGGAGGTCGTCCGGAAGTTGGATAGTTTTCGCGGCGTTGGACATCGTTGTGCCTGCTAATCGTGCTGGACAATTCCTCGATCGTCAAGGGAGTGAGGCCAGCAGAGCCTGAGCGCTGCCCGACCTGATCCTAGGCAAGCGCTCCGCGGCTCGCGCCCGTCAGTGGTCTTGCTCTTCGTGAAGTCGAAGATCGCACGATTCGCTTGAGGTCCCGGCCAAGTTCGAGCTGGACATTGAGGTCCGCCGCGGTACGGCCGAGCTCCGCGAGCCAAGCAAACCCCCGGGACGAACCGATTCGCGGTGACACTTGCGCGCTGCAGCCTCCTCGCGCCCCGCCGCTCCGGGCTTGTTCAAGGCCGGCGATTCGTCGGCGGACGCCGGTCACCACGAGTCAAGACCGCGCCCTAGGCGCATGCGTCGCCGGCGAATCGCTCAGAGTTAAGCGAGGTGCGTTCGTAAGCGGCGATCTGCATGCTATGCATCGGACCAACTCGCGCGGCGGACGTGCGCGAGTGGGCAAAGCGAGGGATCATGATCAAATTCGCGTGGGTGCTCGTTTCGGTTCTCGCGCTCGGCGCGGGTTGCAGCTCGTCGAGCAGCAACAGTGGCGGCAACGACGACTGCGCAAAGATCTGTGCCAACGAAGGCGCCGCAAAGTGCCCGAACGATGACCTCTCGGGGTGCGTGCAGATCTGCCAGGCATTGCCTCCTTCCGGATCCTGCAAAGCACAACAGCAGGAGCTCATGGACTGCCAGGCCGGAGCGACGTTCACCTGTGACTCGTCCGGCACGTCCGAAGCCAAGGCATGTCAATCGAAGAGCGACGCGTGGACCACCTGTCTTTCCGGCGGAGGTTCGAGCTCCACCGGTGCCGGCGGCTCGTCGGGCGGCGGCTCGGGTGGCTCGGGCGGCAGCGGCACCGGGAGCGGGACTCCACTCCAAAATTGCATGACCGCCTGCATGAAGGCCGACGCTCTGCATTGTCCGAGCGACACTCCGGGCGCTTGCGCCGGCCAATGTCCGACGGCGTCCGCGTCGCCGCAGTGCGCCGCGGAATTCAGCGCAGCCATGGCGTGTGCCGCGGGTTCGACGTTCGCCTGCGGTTCGAGCGGCAAAGCCACCGTACAGGGATGTGCCAACGAAGGCGCTGCTTACATCCAATGCGTCCTCGGTTCGATCGACGGCGGAGGGCCCTGATTTCGACGCGACTTCAGATCGCGCCCTGAACCGGGGGCCACGGTGTGCCGTGTTGCGTTGTGAGTACTCCCAGCGCCGCCGTAGGCTTTCGAGGACGTGTTCAACTGCGCTGCGGAAGCAGGGGTGAGGCCGGTGCTGAAGTCGATGCCCCAAGTGAGTTTGTTTTTCGGAACACCTGTGTTGGTCGTCCACCAGGTGGGCTCGCTCGTGTACCTGGTCGGGTCGGTGCTGTAGATCATCAAGTTGATGAAATCGAAGGAGCTCAGCACCCCCGCTCGTCGTCCCCGCTGCGGAGCGTTGCTCGCGTCCATGCGGGGGCGGTGGCCGCGATTCAGCGACGGACGGCGCGATGCGGCTCAACGTACACGCGCACGTTCTGGCACTCGACGGCGTCTATGTGCGCGACGGTCCGGAGGGTCGGCTAGCCTTTCATCCGCTGCCGGCACCGACACGTGCGGACGTGACCGAGGTTGCGCGGCGCACCGCCGCTCGGGTCGAGCGCATCCTGGGGTTGCACGGCCGAAGCCTCGAGCGGCACGGGCAGGTCGAGGAGTGTGATCGGTTGACGGCCGACGAGCCGACGCTTGCGGTCTACTACGCGGCCGCCGCTCAGGGCATCTCGGTGGCGGGTGACCGTGCGGGCAAGCCGACGCTTCGCCTGGTCGTCTCGGATGCCCGACGTCAACGCGGACCGCGGACGACGACGAACCGGTTGCGGAGGTGAGGGGAATCAACGTGCACGCCAAGCAGCGCGTCGACGGGCGCGACCGAGCGCAGATCGAGCGGCTTTGCCGCTACATCACCCGTCCGCCTCTTTCGCAAGAGCGCCTGACGCGTCGCGCGGACGGTCGCCTCGAGCTCGAGCTGAAGAACGTCTGGCGAGACGGCACGCGCGCGCTGGTGCTCGAACCGTTCGACCTGCTCACCCGCCTGGTGGCCTCGGTGCCGCCTTTCCGAGCCTCGCATCTTCTCCGGTATTTCGGGGTCCTTTCGAGCCACTCGGCGCTGCGCCGGGAAGTCGTCCCCGTACACCCATGCGACCCGGCCCAGCGAAGGCCTCCCGCGGCGACGGGGGAACAACTCAGCCTTCCCACCCTCGGCGGCGACGACGCCCCGAGCGACGACCGACCCCCACCACGCAACAGTTGGGCATGGCTTCTGGCCCACGTTTTCCGCGCGGATCTCGAAGTGCCCCCGTTGCGATGGGCCTATGCGCTGGGTCGAGGCTGCGCTCACTCAGCCTTCTACCGCCAGGCTCTTGGCCGAGTACGGCATGGGGCCCCGATCTCCACCCCTCGTGCACCGACACTCGTCGAGCCAGCTCTCTCTCTACCGTTCGCGCGCTGACCTTGAGCCCTTCGCGCTTGATGGCTCGCTCGAAAACGCCGAGCGCTGGCCGGCTTCCGTTCGCCGCATAGGTTCGGAGCCACCATCGGCTGGACCCAAGGGCTCGTCTGCCATTCTTGTCGGCTCGCAATCTCCGGCACATGCCGTCTCGTTCAAGCGCCGCGCCCCTCATTCTGCTTCACTGGCTGATTTTCCCACTTCGATTGCCCTTGGCGCAGTGGTAAGCAGGACGAGGGCATTCATCGTACTGCGCGACAGGGGAATGCCGGCACGACGCATCGCTTTTTCGACGCGATAGATCGGGGTGGCGTCGGCGCATTTGTCGACGGCAAGTTTGGCCAAGAACGCCGGACCGTAGGTGCATCCTTCGCGCACGCGCGGTGGTGCGGGCCCTCGGGCGTAGTGGAGCTTGCACGGGCAGCGACCCACCTCGACGACGTGGATGCGGCGCTCGAAGCGCCCCGGGACCCACTCGTATTCCACCGAGCGATCGCCGGTGCCGATAGGCTGATCTCCTCGCCGCAATGTCGACATCGGCGCTGGGCATCCGGCACGGGATGAGGGACGATCGTCGCAGGAAGCGACGCCATCGCCTCGGCGTTCTCCCTGCGCTTCTTCGGATTGGTATACCCGCCGCGCGGCGGCTTGTGTCCCTCGCGCTTCTTTGCCTCTTGTTCGGGCGTCGGCATCCGTTCCGACTTCGGTCCCACGATCTGCTTGTTCGCCAGCGCGAGCTTGTGCTCAATCTGGTTCACGCGCTCGGTGAGCTTGACGAGCTGAGCGTCGCGCTCGGAGAGCTTCTGCTCGAGCTTTGCCGCGTGATCGCGCCAACGACAGTCGTGTTTCTTCCCGGCCAACGAGCATTTTTGATCACGTTCGCCGCGGCGTGTCGATCCCCTTCTGTAAGTGATCGATCTGATCCAACTTTTGGGCGCGCGATCCGGCGCACTGCGCTCAGGGCGACTGCGATGGCGCGACGGGAGGGGACCACGCTCGCGGACGCTTGACGAACTTCACGTCGATGCCGTCGAGCAACATCGCGAGCGTCGTCGCGTCGAGCTCTATGCGCTGCGCACCTTCAGGGACTTGCGGCTTGGAAAAACGTCCCTTCGAAAGACGCTTGTAATAAAGAACAAAACCGTTGCGGTCCCACGCCAAAATCTTCACGCGATCGATCCGCTTTCCAAGGAACACGAAGAGATGCCCGTCGAAGGGGTTGAGGCGCCAGGTGTTGCGAACGATAGCAACAAGGCCGTCGTGTCCACGGCGCAAATCGACGGGCTCTGCCGCCATATACACGCGAACGCTCGCGGGCAGTGTCAGCATCGCGAGCGCAGCTCGGCGACGAGCGTAGCTACACAGCCAACGTCAGTGCCGACCTCGACACGCAGCTCGATCCCCGAGACGGTGACGACAACCGCGTCGCTCCTCGATGGCGGCGCGTGCACGACCTGGACCGGCACGAGGCGAACGTCGGTCGTCGTACGATCAGGCCGACGATCGCGGCCAAGCCGCCATCGCCACCAGCAAAACGTTCGCTCCACGACCTCGTGCCTCGCGCAGAATTCCGAGATCGACCAGCGAAACTGCTCGAAGGCCACCACCAACTGCCGCCACTCGTAACGAGTCCTTCGCCGTGCATGCATGCCTCGACGTTCTCGGTGTCGGCGCCCGGCCGCAAGACTCGCTCGGGCTCGCTATCCCGGACGGTTACGTCGCAACGACATACGCGTGGCGCACCTTCGCGAGCGGCTTCGTTTTGGATTTCGTGACACTGCCCCGTGTTTTGCCGCAAGTGGCTCGTGCGGGTCCGCCGGCTGAACGCCACCCGCGTTGACCATCCGCCAACCCTGCTGGCGTCTTCGAGCAGCGCCCAGCGGGCCTACGACAGGTCCGCTTCGTGCTTGGAGGACGGTCGATGCATTGGCCAACCGTCGTTGGAGGGCTCGTGGTGGTCCTTCTTGCATGTTGCAACTCCCCCGAGCCCGCTTCTGCCCCGGAGTGTCCGCCAGGTCAGTATCCACTCGCAGAAATGACTACCTTCGATTGCGATCCGATTTCTCTCGACGAGCCAGGGTGCCGAGCGGCGACCTTCGCGGACGCCACCGTCCAGAACTACCCGCTCGGCTGCCGGGTGATCTTGGGTTCCACGCCTCGCCAGATCTGCGGCGCACGTGGTTCGACCGTGTGCGGCCCAGTCGAGACCGACCCCGACGCGTCCGCAATGCTCGGTTGGAATTGCTACTTGTAACCTTTTGCGATCTCTACCTCTACGGCGCGCAGACCGAGTCGTGCACGACGACGTTGGTGGCCGCCGTGAAGTTCTGCGTATCCGTCGAGTAGTTCATGGTCATCGTTGCGCCGGAAGCGAGCGTGGTGTTCGACCAGGTGAACGTGCACGTATTCGATACGGTGCTCGCGGTCGTTCCGGTGCCGTTGAGGGGGCTCAGCACGGCTCCGGTGGGGACCGCGTCGTTGGTGCAATGCGCGCCTGTCGGGACGTTGAACGTCAGCGAGAAGTTCGACGCGTTCGCTGGTCCGTTGTTCTTGAAGCTGATCGTGCCCCACCAATTCGGGCCGTCGTAGACGTTCTGAGTGATGGTGAACGAGCACGAGCTCGTGCTGCTGCCGCCGCACACGTTGGGAACGCCGCCCCCTCCGCACGTCTGTGGCGACGTGCAGGTGCCGCAGTTCAGCGTGCCGCCGCAGCCGTTCGACACTGACCCGCAGTTCTTTCCAAGCGCGGAGCACGTCGTCGGCGTGCAGCTTGCGGACCCGATCGAAACGTTGTCGAACATACCCGTGGCGAGCGTGCCGTTGAGGTGACTGGTCACCGCGAGCCCAACCTCGAGCGTCGACGACATGCTGACCGTCGCCGACCCGACCACCGTCCACGAGCTACCGTTCGCCGAACAGAAACCGGTGAGCGTGCTGCCGCTTCGCGTGATCCTCACCCACACCGGCGCAGTGCCATTGCCGCACGCGGTGCTCGACGGCACGGCGGACGTCGTCGAGCCGCCCGCCGACGAACGAACTTGCCAACGGTAGTTGTTGGTGGCCGTCGGAGACGTGAGCATGTAGACGTTCTTGGCGCCGGCGGTGAGCCCGTCGCGCATCATGACGCCTGCCTTCGACCATGTATTGACGTTCTGAACGGAGGCGACGCGCGCGGTGATCGAGCCATCGCCGCTCAGCGTTTGGTAAACGTACCGGAAAGAATCAGCGGAGCTCCAGATGTCGGCGCCCGA
>DASWDH010000399.1:0-3700 GCA_036395495.1 Polyangiaceae bacterium | reverse complement strand
GATGGTTTCCCACCTCATCAACAGTGTCCTCTTGACGCTGGTGTGGGCGATGGCCATTGCCCCGGCCTTTCACCTGCCGCGCGTCGTGAGTGCGGTCCTTTGGGGTGAGGTCCTCGCCATCGTGTGGGCGGGCGGTTTGATCGCGCCGATGGCTGGGCTCGGCTTTCTGGGACGAAAAACACGAAGTCACCGTTTCGCGCTGACGAGCGCTCTCCTCCACGCGATCTGGGGCCTGATCATCGGGCTGCTCTACGTCCCCAAATGAGATTCGAACGCCGCGTTCCTCGATTGACCGAAACTCTGTTCTCCGGTGGGATCGCGCTTGCCTGCGAGCAAGACGGGCAGCTCATGGCCGATGGCCCATTCGGACTTTTCGCGGGCGACACGCGGATGATCTCGACGTATCGCTTGTCGATTGGCGGGCATCCATGGACGCTGCTCGGGCGTTCGCGCGCCGGTAGGCAGCGCGTCGAGTGGGTGTTTCAGAATCCGCGCCTGCAATCGCCATCCCCGATTCGCGCCGGCGCGCTCGCGATGCACCTGGCCAGAACGCTCGACCATAGCCTGGTCGACGAATACCGCATCGAACCGTTCATTGCCCAAAAGGCACGAGTCGCTTTCACGATTCAGCTGGACGCCGATTTCGCGGACATCTTCGAAGTGAAGGAGCAATCGATCCGGCCTCGCTTGAACGTATGCCGGCAGCGAACCAAGGAGGGTTTCGTGCTCTCTTACGAGAACGGCGATTTCCAGCGCGCGGTGCGGATCGATATTCGCTCCGCTTGCCGGCCGTCGTTTTCGGGGGCGCTCATCGTGTTCGAGTTCGAACTGTCCCCCGGACAGAGTTGGGATTGCCGACTCGAGCTCGAGCTCGAGCTCGATCATCGCACGGTGCGCCGTGGGCCCCCTCCCACTCGCCCTTCCGACTACGGCCCGGCGGTCGAGATCGAGAGCGATGGAGTGCTCGCAGAGCCCTTTCGTCAAGGATGCGAAGATCTGCGGGGCCTCGCGATGCGCGGATCGACCGACAAGCTATTCATCGCCGCCGGCGTGCCGTGGTTCATGACGCTCTTCGGACGGGACACGTTGATCACCGGGCTCATGTCCGGGCTCGACGGCTCGTGGTCCACGCGAGGCGCGCTGAGCGAGCTCGGTGAGCGACTGGCGCAGAGCTTCGATTCTTTTCGCGATGCCGAACCCGGCAAGCTCCCGCATGAAGTGCGAACTGGGGAGCTCGCACGCGAGGGATCCATTCCCCATGCTGCCTATTACGGAACCCACGATGCTCCCTCGCTCTATTGCCTCGCCCTGTGGAACTCGTGGCGATTCACCGGCGATTCAGAGCTGCTGCGTGGGCATCTGGACACCGCTCGCGCCGCGCTGAAGTGGTGCGACGAGCTCGGCGATCGAGATGCCGATGAGCTTCAGGAATACGGCACGCGCAGCCGAGAAGGTTACTTCAACCAAAGCTGGAAGGACGCAGGAGACGCCATCTTGCACGCGGATGGCTCGTTGCCCGAGCTGCCCCTCGCCACCGTCGAGCTCCAGGGCTACCTTTTTGCGGCGCGCCTGGCGATGGCCGAGCTCGTCGAAGCATGCGGCGAGCACGGCGAAGCCGAGGAGCTGCGGCAAAAAGCCCTTCGCCTGCAGCAGGCGGTGGAGCGCGCGTTCTTCATGGAGCGAGAGAACTATTATGGGGTCGGTCTCGACGGCAACAAACGTCTGATGACGAGCATCACTTCCAACCCGCTGCACCTCCTCTGGTGTGGACTGCCTTCCATGAAGCGCGCGCGAGCCGTCGCCGAGCGCGCGTTCGAGGTCGATCTCTTCAGTGGTTGGGGAATCCGCACGATCTCGAGCCATCACCCCAGCTGCAACCCCGTTTCTTACCAGCTCGGCTCGGTGTGGCCGCACGACAATGCCATCGCCGTCGCCGGCCTGTGTCGCTACGGATTTTTCGATCTCGCGTTTCGACTGATGCGTCCCATTCTCGAGGCCGCCAACTCCTTCGAAAGTTCACGTCTTCCGGAAGTCTACACCGGCTTCGATCGCGAATCGGGGTTGCCACTTCCCTATGAAAAAGCCAACAGCCCGCAAGCGTGGGCGGCGGCGGCGCCGATTCTCTTCGCCCAGGTGCTCCTCGGGCTCGTTCCCGATGCGCCCCGCGGTCGGTGCTACTTGTCTCCTCGGCTTCCTCCGTGGCTGCCGCGCCTCGAGATGCGTGGAATCGAGCTCGGGGGCGGGAGGCTCGACGTGACGGTCGCCCGGCTCGGGGACAAGACTGTCGTCGAGAAATGCAGACCGCCGACGGGTATCGAAATGATCCAGCAACTCACGACGAGTCCGCTTTGGGGCGCGCCGCCGCTCCTCTCGAGCTCGAGCGCCGTCGCTTAGCATTACCGTGTCAGATCTTGGCCATGACCGATCACGATCAGCAATTGCCGCATGTGGGCCAGGTGAGTTACGGCGAGGCCGTCGGAAGTTGGCAGCAGACGGCAATGCCGTCAGCCTCGCCTGTCTGCTTGAGTTGCTCGGCGTAGCCTTTGGCCCGCCTGCGGAGCTTCGCCGGCAGCCAGTTCCGCCGGTCAGTACTTTGGTTGGCTTATGGCTACTCCGATGAAACGGGATCGTCGCCACACGGCCGGAGGACCCGGGTCCGGCGGCTTCTATGAATCGCAGTGGGGAGGCGCTCGTGTCCCTCGAGAGGTTTCGTCGCTCGCGCTTGATCATCCAGCACCCGGATGCAACGGTTCACGATGCGGCGCGCGCAATGGAAGCCAACCACGTCGGCGCCATTCTCGTTCAAGATCGAGGAGAGTTATCGGGCATCGTGACCGACCGCGATCTGGCGCTGCGGGTCGTGGGTCGCGGACTGGATCCCGAAAAGACCTGTCTGCGCGATATCATGACGCGGGACGTTGCCACCATGTCGGTCTCCCTCAGCGAGGAGCGAGCTGCCGAGCTGATGCGGATCCGCCACGTCAGGCGGATCCCACTGGTGGAAGACGACCACTTGGTGGGGCTGGTGACGTTCGACGACCTCGTGCTCGAAGGCTCGCTCGCTCCGGACCGAATCGCCGATGCGATTCGGACCCAGCTGGAAGACGCAGCCGATCACAAGCCGAGCGGCACCACGCACCCGGAAAAGCAGTTCGGTGAAGACATCGATCCGCGCGCACGTGCCGACGAACGCTTCGGTCGGATGCTTCACGCGGTGCAGTCGTCGACCGGGCTTGCGTCACGTGAGCTCGCCGAGGCCGCGCTCCAAATCGTGCTCGGTGCCATCGTGCGCCGCATCACGTACCAAGAAGCGGCTGACTTCATCGCGCAGCTCCCTTCCAAGCTGCAGGGCCGGCTGCTCGATCTGCCGAAGGGGCCGAACCGCAAAATCGACATGGCGTGGATCGAACGAGCGCTCGGCGACCGGTTGGGCGTCGGTTACGACGAAGCTCGGCGCATCGCGCGCGGGGCAGCCGGCGTAATCTCCCACTCGGTCTCGGCGGGCGAGATCCGAGACGTGATGAGTCAGCTCCCGTTGCCAATGCGCCAGCTTTTCCCATCCGACGTCGCCGCGCATTGATGCCCGAGGCGGGCCGTAGGCCGCGCCGACATAGCACGCACGATCTTGCGCGGCGAACGAGCTGTGCTATCTATCTGCACTCGAGGCATTCCATGAAGTCCGTCGCCTGTCACAACCATC
>DASWDH010000398.1:0-1924 GCA_036395495.1 Polyangiaceae bacterium | reverse complement strand
CCCAACCCGGTTCCGTCCGCGGCGGCGCCGTCGAACGCTTCGGCTTCATCACCGGGCCGCACCGAGGCGTCTGCTGCTTCGGGATCGGCTCTGGTCGTCAGCGTAACGCGCGCCTCGGCCGCAGGATCGACCGGCATCGTCGCTGAGCATGGCGCTCCTTACAAGTCCCTGCGGAAAAGCCGCTCGCTCGGCTCGGTCCCCTGGAGCCGCAGGACGAGTGCTTGGCCGCCGATCATCTCCTCCGGTGGGTTGGTTGTAGTCGTGACGATGTACTGGAACGGCGGGGCGTCGGCGATCGCCTCGAGCTTGGCCATCATCCGGAACAGCCGGTGGTAGTGCGAGATGCCGAGGTCAGCCTCGCGCGGGCTGTCGTGGACAAGTAGCGCGGGCAGCTTCGTGCTGCCCTCCAGGCTCATCATGAGCGCAGCGATGTCGAATGCGACGGCCTTTTCCGAAGAAGCTCTTCACCGTCGCCGCGAGCTTGTACGATTCGACCGTCGTCGGTTACCGGATCAGCGGCGACATGGCGTTTCGGCTTTCGTTCGGCGACCAGCCGAACTTCGCCCTGGCGCTCGGAGGTTTGAACCCGAGCTACCAGCCGCCGCCCGGCTTTCCCGAGCTGCGCAGGCTCGGCGTCGATCTCGGCATCAACGGCAATCCGAGCCTCGCTCGCGATCCTTCAGGAAATGCGCGAGGAGCGTGGCGGCGATTTAGGGATCATTGGCGTCATCGGGCTCGTCGATCAATCGCGTTCCCAGGCCGAGGGGCCTGGCTGTCTCGGCGATAGTTGGCCTGCCCCGTCAGTTGCACGAAGCCTCGACCTCGAAACCGCTCACCGTCGGATGGTCACCCATTCGATCTCTACGACCATCGAAAACATCTAAAAAACCAAGGCCCAGGATGGGTTGTCGCCGAAGCGTCCAATTGTCCTTGTTCGGCCCCAGCTGGAGACGAAGTTATCGTCGCGGTGCGTCAACCGTATGCACCAGCACGTCCGAGAGTGCGGTTGCCACAGCGGTGGCGACGCTGTGTCGGCCGGAGCCCCCTTGACCGGCCGCAGGGTCCATATTTTTCTCGAGAATCCACGATTCGTCGGATCGTCACCCTACGTGATGCTCACCTGGGGCCGGAATGCCCCGCTGTTCGGGTCCCCGGTCCTTTCTTGCTTGCGAGGTCGGGTTCGAAGATATCGTTCCGCCTGGCGCCCGATTGGGCGAGCCATCAAGTCTTCTCTCGTCGCGGGTTCCTGTCGCTGTGCACCAGGGAGCGGTAGGTCGCCGCATCGGAAAGTGAGATGGGGCGTATAAGCAAGAATGCAGCTTAGCGGGTCTTTTTGTCTTGACCCCATCGGGAGGCTCGACGAGGGTAGGTTTTCATGGGTGTCCCAGGCGGGGAGCCAGTTCGCTTCGCGAGCTATCTCGGGGAGCCTCGTGAGCTCGACTCGGTCGTCCGGGAGCTGCAAGCGATGCAGAGAACCACCGGACTCGAGTGGACGCTCGCGATCGGGGGCCTCGTGCTGAATCGCTTCTTCGGCGGCTCGGTCCAAGCTTGGCGGGAGCGGCGCAAGAACAAGAACAACTCGGTGCGCCGCCTGGCCGAGCATCCGGAGTGTCCCCTGAGCCGCGCAGCCATCAATCAGAGCATCGGCATCTTCGTCATCGTCGAGTCGCTTCCTTGTGTCCGCACGTTCAGCCACATCGGGTCGGCCCACGTTGCTGCGGTGTTCCACCTCGACAAGGACGCGCAGCGCGATTGGCTCGAGCGCGCGGAGCGGGGATCCTGGGGGGTGCGGCAACCAAGAGACGAAGTCACCCGGCATCGCCGTGAGTCGGGCGAGCGTCGTGGCAGGCCAAAGGCATCGTGGAACCCCCACGTGCTCTCCAATATCCGGAGCATCATTGGAGACCTCGAACAAGCGGTCGCC
>DASWDH010000397.1:0-6870 GCA_036395495.1 Polyangiaceae bacterium | reverse complement strand
CATGAAGGTCGTGCTGGCCGACAACGCCGAGTCCGATGCGCAGCGGCAGCGCTTCGTCCGCGAAGCCGAACTCACCGCCCAACTCGAGCACCCCAACATCGTGCCCGTGCACGACCTCGGCGTCGATCCCGACGGCCGCGCCTACTTCTCGATGAAGCTCATCCGCGGCCAATCGCTGCAGAGCATCCTCGACAAGCGCCGGCAGAACGACGCGGAAACGCTGGAGCGTTTCGGATTGCGGCGCCTGCTCGACGTCTTTCTCCAGGTCTGCCAGGCGATCGAGTACGCCCACGCGCGCGGCGTGATTCATCGCGACCTGAAGCCAGCCAACATCATGGTCGGCGACTTCGGCGAAGTCTTGGTGATGGATTGGGGTGTCGCCAAGCTCAAGGGAATCGCCGAGCCCGGAGACGAAGCGGTGTCCGTCGCCTTCGGCGCAACCAGCGAACCGAACGAAGTGCCGCATCCCGCCGTTCCTACCCCCGTCGACGTCAAATCGGTGAGAGCCGGGCGCAAGGCTTGGGCGACTCAGTCGGGTACGGTTCTCGGCACGCCCGCTTACATGTCGCCGGAACAAGCCCACGGCGCTCCGGTCGACGAGCGCACCGACGTCTACGCGCTCGGCGTCATTCTGTACGAGATCCTCTGCGGTGAGGTTCCGTTCGACGAGGAGGACCCCGTCCAGACGATCGCCCGAATGCTCACCGAACCGCCACCGCCTCCGTCCGGGAAAAATCCGGCGACGCCTCTCGCGCTGGAAGCGCTCGCGCTGCGTCTGCTCGAAAAGGATCCGGAGCGACGCACGATCTCGATTCCCCAAATTCGCGCCCACGTCCACAACTACATCGAGGGCATCGGCGTCGATTATCGTCCGGCGCCGCTCGGGGTGAGCCTGCTCTGGATCGGCGCCGCGCTCGTTCTTTTCGCGTTTCTCGTTTGGTACCTCACCGGTCGATCCATCGGGACCGTCCTCGCATTGGGACCTCCCGCCGTGCTCAACGCCGTCGGATGGTTCGTGCTGGTCGTGGCGCTCGGTTATCCCCTATGGGCGGAGTATCTCAGCTTTCGCCAGAGCCGGGTCGAGCACGATCGTTTTCGTGCGGCCAATCCCGCAGAGCTCTTCGTTTCCCGCTACCTCGCGCATCGCACGTTTTCCGCCGCCGTTGCCCCGCTCTTTCAGCTCGGCTTCATCTTGGAGCTCGTGAGCTTGGCTGTCTTTCGAGCGGCCGCCGCGCAGCCATCGGCGGAGCTCGTGCAGCAGATCTCCTACCAAATGCGGGCGGAGTGGGCTCAAGCTCTCATCGTCATTCTCGTCTTCATGTTCGCCTACCTCGTTCTCTTGTCGACCGAGGTGCGATTCGCCCGCAGATTGGATCGCTACGAGCTCTTGGTCGGGCGTCCCCCTTGGGAGTCACTCTGGCCCTTTTTTCTCATCATCGTGCTGCTCCTCAGCATCTTGATGACCGACGTGCTGGACTGGATTCTCGCCAGCCCCGATCCGAGCTTGGTTTCGTTCTTCCGTGAAGAGGTGCTCGATCCGCCGCTGCACGTATTCGACATCGCGAAGAACATGGTTTTCCAGGGCACGTTCTTGCTCGGCCTCGTGGTCGCGGCGATGTTGCTCGCCTTTCCCTTTGCCGAAGTCCTCGCGTCGCTTCGGATGGCCTACTACCCCGCCGACGAGGCGCAGGTGGCGAGCCGCTCCTCGTACTTCTTGCGGTCGCTCGCCATTTTTCGGGTGACGCGCGCGAACTGGCTGTACGGCGGCGCGATGATCGCGAGTTTGACCGCCATCACCGTGCTCACCGAAAGCACCGAGCGACCGCTGGTCGCCAAGGTCCTGCACATTCTCGGGCCCTGTCTGGTGGGCTTCGTCGGCTACTGGGCGACGCGGCGCTACGTGCGACGGTACTTGGCCTACGCGCCGATGGTTCGTCGTCTTCTCGACGACCGAGTGCGCCGAGTGACTCGCGACAAACGCAAAGCCGACCTCGCGCAGCTCGAGCAGGCGCCCCGCCGATGGAAATTCTTCCAGCTGATCGTTCCGCTGATTTGCATGCTCGGTTATCTGATGTGGACCGGAAGCGGCATTCATCAGCAAGCGATTCGCGAGCTCATCATGCCGGAGACGAAGAAGGATTGGCTTTTGATTCTGCCGTATCTGCTTCTCGTGCCCGTCCTTTTGGCCCGTGACAACGTCCACAAGTGGGCCCTCAAGCGCGCGATAGCGCGTTCGGAGGAGGCGCTTGCGACGACACAAGATGAATGACTCTCCGACGTGCTCGTGATAAAAAGGCGTTATGCGATCGAGATGGGGATGGGCCATCGCCGTGCTGATGCTGGCGTGCAGCGGCGAACACGACCTCGGCGAACAATGTGAAGAGAGCGGCAAAACGGACGGCGAATGCGAGTCGGGCGGCGTGTGTAGTCCGGACACCGCTGGCGCACTTCGCTGTCTCAAGATCTGCGTCGAGCAAACGGATTGTCCGGCCGATCAGGAGTGCAACGGGGTCGAGGGATCGAGCTTGAAAGCATGCCGCCTCAAGACCACGACCAACCCCGACGGCGGCATATAAAGCGCCAGCCCGTCGCACTGGTTCGACCGCCGTTGCAATGATCGAACGACAGGGAGAATGAACCGCCAGGGCGGTTGATCCTTCGGAGCGTCGCGCCGTTCCACGACTCGCACCGCCGCGCTACGACCCGACGGAGCCGGCGGGTCTCACCGGCGTCGCGGCGTCGCGGCCGACGACCGTGGTCCAAGAACGAATTCGCCACGCGCTGACGAGCCCGTGGCACACGTAAGGATCGGCGGCCACGAAAGCTTCGACCGGCGCCGTCGAATCGGCGCGAAACACGAGAACGGCGCCGTCGGCGGGGTCGGCCAGCGCGCCGGCCAACACGAGCTCACCCCGTTCGTGCGCTTCCCAGGCGAGCCTCAAATGCTCATCGCGAAAAGCACCTCGGCGTTCGAGATAATCGGGGGCGAGATCGTACGAGAGGAGGAAGTGCCCGGACATGCGGTAACTATATCCGTTCTACCGCACTTCTAGTCGATAGCATCCGCTCACGGAATCAAAGAGAGCCGCCGTCGGCACCCTCCGCGAGATCGAAGGCCGCGCGCCGGTCGACGCCGGCGTCCGCTGGAAGTAGGCCTTTCACGCCCATCGTCACGTCCAGCATCACCGTCTCGCCGGCGATGACGCGGATCACGCGGCGCTCGTCGGTCGCCTTGGGATGTCGGAGCGTCACGTAGTGCGTCCCGGCGGCGAGCGCGATCGGCCGCGCGAAAGGGGTCACGTCGATCCGTTGCCCATCGACGATCACCTCGGCCCAGGGTCGCGCGACGACCCGCAGAAATCCGGCCCGTGACGGAACGAGCTCGAGCGGACCCTGTTTGCCGCTCGCGTCGGCTTCGGTCTTGCGTGCTTCACGTCGGATCAGGATTCCGCCGACCACGGCGAGCAGAAGCAGAGCGAAAAACCCGCGCACCGCCGGCCAAAGCGAGGCGCGGCCCGCGTCGGGGACCAAACTCACCTGCGAACTTCTGCGCGGCGGCGGTGGCTGATCGATGATCTTGGCTCGCGCGAGCTGAACGGTGACGAGGTCCTCGGTCGTGCTGGTCGTTTCGGCTCTGAGCAACGACTCGAGCGACGACGCAAGCTCGCGAGCCGTCGCGAACCGATCGCCGGGCAGCTTCTCCAGGCAGCGGGTGATGACTCGCTCGACGGGTCGTGGCACCTCGAGAGAGACCGACACCAGCGAGTGAGGCTCGGAATGTCGAATACGATGGGCGGTCGTTTTGGTGTCCGGGCCATCGAACGGCCGCAAGCCGGCAATGAGCTGGTAGAGCACGATACCGAGCGAAAAAATGTCGGTGCGCCCGTCGAGCGGCTCCCCCAAGATCTGCTCGGGAGACATGTAAGCCGGCGTTCCGAAAGTCGATCCCCCCTCGAGAGGCTCGGGAGAAGAGGGAACCCGATCGTCGTGCGCAATGCCGAAGTCGACCAGTTTGACTTCGCCCCGGCGGGACACGAGCACGTTGGAGGGCTTGACGTCGCGATGGATGATTCCGCGCTCGTGCGCGTGCGCGAGGGCGCGCGCGATTTCCAGGCCGATGGCCAGCGCCGCGTGGGGGCCGAGGCGCTCGGACTTGGCGATGACGTCGGCGAGGCTCACCCCATCGACGTATTCGAGCACCAGCCACATGGCCGATTCGGTGCGTACGAAGTCGTAGACCTGCAGAATATTGTCGTGATGGAGCTTGGCCAGAAGCTCGGCTTCTCGAGCGAGGTGCGACGCAAAGGGTGAGTTCGGCGCGATCGTCGATCGCAGCGCCTTGATCGCGACGTGCCTTCCGAGCGGCTCCTGCACCGCGTGGTACACGTCCGTGAGGGGTCCCGAGGCGACGTGCTCGATCACCCGACAATTGCCAAAGACTTCGACGATGCTGGCCACGGGCGGACTCTATCTTGCAAATCCCCGGAAGGTCGATCTCTTGGCATGGTGCTAGGCTTGCGAGCGAGACGACCCCGTGCCCAAAAGAATTGCTGCCCGGCTCATCGATGAGCGGCTGCGCGCCGAAAGAGGAGCCATTCGCAAGCAGGCTCCCCTGCGCGTGGCCCTATCGTATCCCTCGCCGTACAACGTCGGGATGAGTTCGCTCGGTTTTCAGCGCATCTATCGAGCCATCCAAGAGACGGACGGCATGACCTGCGAGCGAGCGTTTCTGCCGGACGACGCGGCGGCCGGCGACGTCGACGAGGTGCCGGTTACCTACGAGTCGAAAACGCCACTCGCGGCCTTCGGCATCGTGGCCCTTTCGGTCGCGTACGAGCTCGAGCTCGCCGGCGTGATTCGGCTACTCGAGCTCGCCGGCATCCCGCCTCTGCGCGAACAGCGCGACGAACGACATCCGTTCATCCTCGCCGGCGGCCCTCTGACCTTCAGCAACCCCGTGCCGCTCGCCCCCTACGCCGACGCGGTCGTCGTGGGCGAGGCCGAGGGGATCATCGCCGACATCATCGCGACGATCGACGGTTCCGCCTCGAAAGCCGCAGCCCTGGCGCACCTCGCCGCGCGGGACCACGTGTTCGTACCCGATCATCACGGCGAGACGCTCCCCGCGATCGCCCAGTGCGACGACGACCTCTTGCCGGCGTGGGCGCCGATCCGCACCCCCCACACCGAGCTCTCCAACATGTTCCTCATCGAGACGGAGCGGGGTTGCTCGCGGGGCTGCACGTACTGCGTGATGCGTCGCTCGACCAACGGAGGCATGCGGATCGTGCCCAAAGAGCGGGTGCTCGATGCGATCCCCGCCGACGCCGAGCGCGTCGGGCTGGTCGGCGCCGCCGTCAGCGACCATCCCAAAATCGTGGAGATCGTCCGCGAGCTAGCCGCGCGCGGCTGCGGAGTAGGACTGTCCAGCTTGCGGCCTGACCGACTGACGGACGAGTTCGTCGGCGCGCTGAAAGCCGGCGGCTATCGGACGCTCACGACGGCGATGGACGGAGCCAGCGAGCGACTCCGCGACTCCCTCGAGCGCCGCGCCCGGGTCCGACATCTCGAGCGGGCGGCCGACCTCGCTCGCGCGCACGGCATGGACCGGCTGAAGCTCTATCTCATGGTCGGATTGCCCGACGAAACCGACGCCGACATCGACGAGTGCGTGGAGCTGACGACCGCGCTCTCGCGGCGCATTCCGGTCTCCCTCGGAATCGCCCCTTTCTGCGCCAAACGCAACACGCCGCTCGACGGTCAGCCGTTCGCGGGCATCGATGTGGTGCGCGGGCGACTCGACCGCCTGCGGCGCGGGCTGAAGGGCAAGGCCGATGTTCGCTCCACCAGCGCGCGCTGGGCGTGGGTCGAATACATCCTCGCTCAGGGCGGAGCGGCCGAAGGCCGCGCGGTGCTCGACGCCGTCCACGCAGGCGGCACTTTCGCCGCCTATCGGCGGGCGTTCGCCGGCCTCGGTTCCGGCCGTTCCGAACCGAGACGAAGTTTACCCCTCATGCTAGAAGGGGAGCCATGAAGCGGGCGACGCTGATTCAAGCGGGATTCATCCTGCTCGCGACGATCGCGGTCTACGCCTTCGTATCGATGGCTCGCGAGGCGGAAACCCGGCGCGCTTGCGTGCCTGTTTGCGCCATGCACCCGGCCTACGCGGGGCGCAATCGCTTGGCTCCCGATTTCGAGCTGCCCGACGTCGACGGGAACAGGGTCCGTCTCTCACAGTTTCGCGGCAAAACGGTGGTGCTCAATTTCTGGACGACGACCTGCCAGCCGTGCCTCGAGGAGATGCCGTCGCTCGCTGACTTTGCCAAGATCGTGCACCAGCGCAAAGACGTGGTGGTCCTGACGGTGTCGACGGATGCGACGAAGGACATTGCCACGTCGGCTCTCCAAACGCTGCTGCACGAACCCAAGACGCCGTTTGCGGTTCTTCTCGACCCGGATTCGACCGTCGTGCGTGACAAATTCGGCACGAACATGTTTCCAGAAACCTGGATCATCGACCCGAAGGGTGTCATCCGCGCCCGGTTCGATGGCGCGCGCGACTGGTCGAACGCCATCGTTCTCGATCTCATCGACTCGTTCGCGCGACCGGCCACCTGCGGGATCGAGTTCGACTCCGGACGGGCATCGGGACCCGAAGCCGCGATCTGCGAAGAGTCAGGCGCCAGCTAGCGCGCCCACGCCCGGGTCCGAAAAACGGTTCGGAAACTTGGGACCGCCCCAGGTGTGTCCATGCCAGATGCGGCGATCGTGACGACTGTGCCACGGTGTGCCAAATCGAATTGCACAATCGATCCGGCGCCCATTGCATCCTTCGACCCGTTATCGCAATCTAACGATTTCGTGATGCGG
>DASWDH010000396.1:0-4967 GCA_036395495.1 Polyangiaceae bacterium | reverse complement strand
GCGGTTGAACGGTGGCGCGGCAGCCCTCGAGCTCGACCATCACCGGCAGCTTCGTCGAGCCCGGCATCGCGGTGTTCAGGCCGGCGGAGCGCGGGTCGGCCGTGGGAATGACCTGTTCGCTGCGGAGCTCCCGAACGATGTCCGGGGGCCCCTCCACCTTGACGTCCACCTCCGGCGGCGTGACGACCCCGCGCGCGACCCCCACGAGCTGCACCGGCACCTTCACGAAGATGCGCTGCATCTCTTCGCGGCCAATCTCGACTTTGACGGTGGCCGTTTGTGTTTCGAACTCCACTCGGGCCGGCGGACGATCGAGCGGCAAGCTGCGCTCGTAGGCACCCTCTTTGTCGAGTCCGCTGACGTCGAAGGCTTCGGCGCGAGCGAATTGTACGACGTCGATCACGCTGCGTGGCCCCATCGTTCGCACCGTCGTCGGCTCGACTTTGGGGGCCCCTTTGACGACGAGCCCCGCCGCGGGCTGTCCGGTGATCGACGCCTGGACCGGGATTTCGCGGATGACCTCGTCTTCCCAGCGCAACGCAACCGCCGGCGGATCGACCTGCTCGACCCGTACGCCGGGAGGCACGTGGATGGCGGAAGGATCGAAGGCGATGTGGTCGACTTTTCCACTGCGAAGGTCGAGCTGAAAAGCGCCGAGGTCGTCGGCCTTCATGTCATCGAGGATGGTGCGGGGTCCGCGCACGGTCACCCGAACCACCGGAGGCAAAGGCGTCAGCAGCGCGCGATGCGCATTTTCCGGCGGCGGCGTGGCAACGACGTCCACCGGCAGCGTTCGCTGCGCGTCCTGGGCAGTGTGAATGAACGCATAGAGGCCGAGCGCAAACGCAAACGACAGGAGCTTCAGGCCGAGGTTCTCGACCATCGCGTCCCAAAGCCGGGGGAAGATCGAGCGCAGCTCCGGGATTTTCATGCGCTACTCGTTGGCCTCTTCCGGCGAAGAAGCACCCCTGCCCTTGGCGGGGGGCGATTCGGGCAGCTCGGTGTTCTCGGTAACGGCGCTCGGCTCATTTTCGTCGCTGCCCGGCATCGGCTCGGACGTTCGGGGGCGCAGCGGTGTCGGCGGCAACGAAGACGACAGCGTGTCGGGCTGGCGGGCGCTTTCGGGAGGCGGCGGAACCGAGGAGATGCGCGCCGGCACCGCGGCCACCGGGCTGGGAGTCGGCGTCGCCGTCACGATGGGGCGACTCGCGGGCCCAAGATGACTCGGCTTGGCGATGGGTGTGTTGATCTTCTTGCCGCCTTTTTTGCGGGGTTTTCGGCCGAAGAGACCGAGCAATGCCTGGCGAAGCGACGCTCCATCGAGATTCGACACGATGTTGCCGCTGAAGCAGAAGCTGATCGTTCCTCGCTCCTCGCTCACCACCACGACCACGGCGTCGGTCTCCTCGGTGATGCCGAGCGCCGCGCGGTGACGAGAACCGAGGCTCGTGTCGACGATGCGCGACTCGGGCATCGGAAAGAAAACGCCGGCTTTGGCGATGCGAAGGTTTCGGATGATGACGGAGCCGTCGTGGAGCTTGTTGACCGACTCCGGCACGAAGAGCGACACCATGAGCTCACGGGTGACGGCCGAATCGATAGGGATGCCCTGAGCGACCACGAACTCGTCGAGATTGGCGTCCTGCTCGAACGCGATGAGTGCGCCCATGCGGTGACGCGCGAGCTCGGTCGCCGCGGCCACGACTTCGTCGATGACCCGCGATTCCTGCGCGCGTGCGAAGCCGCCCAGAAAGGCCCGGCTGCCGACGCGCATCAGGCCTCGTCGAATGTCGTTTTGAAACACGACGACGACGATGAGAATGATCGACGAAAGCAAGGTCGACAGAAGATTCAGCAGCGTGAGGAGCGCGAGCTGCTTGGCGGCGACGTACACCAGGAAGATGAGCAGGAGTCCGGTGCCCATCTGCATCGCGCGCGTGCCTCGCAGCACCAGCATGGCGCGGTAGATCACGTACGTCACGATCAACAGATCGCAGATATCGGTGATGATCTGACCGATCGGCCGCCGGGCGAAGAGGTGGAGCAACCCTTCAGGCATGGGTGCTCCGGATGGCGCGATGGAGGGCCAGCGCTTGCCGGACGGCGAACACGTCGTGCACGCGCAAAACGTCGGCCCCGGCGTCGGCGGCCGCGAGGCATGCCGCGATCGTGCCGCCGAGTCGCTCGTTGGGTGTTACGCCGGAGCCGGTGGCCTTGGCGATGAACGACTTGCGGCTCGGACCTACGAGAATGGGTACTTCGAGCGACGCGAACTCGCCGAGCCGGCGCAAGAGCGCGAGCGAATGCGAGGCATTCTTCATGTACCCGAGACCAGGGTCGAACACGATCTCGCGCGGATCGACGCCTTGCTGGACGGCTCGCGCTTTCGCAGCCAGCCACTCGCGTCGAACGTCCTCCACCACGTCGCCGTAGGTTTCGGTCGGCGCGTCGGAATAGCCTCGCATTTGGCTCATCGAGCCGCGCGCGTGCATGAGCACGAGCGAGCCGCCTACGTCGGCGACGGCCCTGGCCAGCGCGTCGTCCGCCAGGCACGAGACGTCGTTGATGACCGCGGCGCCCTGCGACAAGGCGTAGCGCGCCACTTCTGCGCTCGTCGTGTCGACGGAAACGAACGCGTGCCGCTCGCGGCAGGCATAGACGAGCGCATGCTCGATGCGCGCGATCTGCAAGGCGGGCGGGATCGGCAAGGCACCCGGACGAGTGGATTCGCCGCCGATGTCGATGAGATCGGCACCGGCCGCGAGGAGCTCATCGACGCCCCGTTTCGCGTGGACGGGGTCGAGATAAAGCCCGCCGTCGCTGAACGAGTCCGGCGTCGTATTGAGAACCCCCATGAGCAGGACTCTCCGATCTTGACGAGTTCGATCGAGGAGACTGCGTAGACGACTCACATCTGACCCCTAGCAAGCTCTAGGCCGTTCGGCAAATCCTTAGAATGCTGCGACAATCACCCTCATGCGTTTCCGAGACTCTCCGAGCGGTCCGAGGCCAGACTTGACCCCCTGGCCCGCTCGGCTCTAGCGTCGGACAGACCAACGTGTCATGGGCGGTATGAAAAGGGCGTTAGGGCAGCCAACCTTTCCCGGCCATTGGTGACCAAGAACCTGAAACGGGTGTGAGATAGGTCCGGGCGAACCCATGCTTCGTACGCGCATTAGAGCGGGAACGGTTGCGGGGGTCGTACTGAGCCTCGTGTTCGCCCTGTTTCTTTCGGCGCTGCAGTCGTTCGAGCTTTTCATCGATTCGTGGACGCCGGAGCTCGGTCAAACCACCGCCGTCACGCTCCGGATCCCGTACGGACCCCGCATCGTGCGCGATCAGCACACGCGCGGCTCGAACATCTCGTACGAGCACACACGGATCACGATCCCGGCCGGCACGCTGCTTTCCGATCAGAACGACGATCACCGGGCGGCCGTCGCCTACGAATCCATCCGCCGGCCCCCCAGCAGCACGCGCATTTTTGCTTTCGGCGTCATCAACTTCACGCTCGGCATGCTGCTGACCGCGTATTTGCGCCGCTTCGGCCAGAACCGCGTGCGGCTCCTGCGAACGCAGATTGGCCTGTTCGCGGCGATGTTCCTGATGGCGCTGGTCGTGAAGCTGATGTTTCTCTTCACGTCGCTGCCCGAGTTCTGGGTCCCGGTGGCGGCGCTGCCGCTGTGGGTCTCGCTCGCCTTCGATCGCCGTACCGCGTTTCTCGTCAGTCTGGTCCTCGCCTTCGTCGCGGCGAGCTTTCTCCGATTCGACCTGCTGCTCTTGACCGTGATCTTGGTGCGCGGCATGGCGGCGAGCCTGCTCTTTCTCGATCGCCGCCACCCACGTCAGATGGTCCCGGCCGGCGCACTGGCCGGCCTTTTCGCGTGCGGCCTCTTGGCTGCGATCACGATCGTTTTCGAAGGGCGCCTGGACGTCGTAGCCGATCTGTCGCAGCCGAGCCGGTCGGTCCTCCTCGCTTCTTTTGGAGGTGGTCTGGCCGCAGGAATCGTCGCCCTTCTCCTGCGCGACGGGGCGGAGCGCCTGCTCGGCGCCGTTTCACGCGACAAGCTGCTCGACCTGACCGATCTCGAGCAGCCCCTTTTGCAGAAGATGGCGCACGAAGCGCCGGGCTCGTGGGAGCACGCGCGAGCCATGGCCAATCTCGCCGAAGCCGCCGCGAGCGCCGTCGGCGCCGACGCGCTCCTCGTACGCGCCGGAGCTTACTACCACGATCTCGGCAAGACCGTGCAGCCCAAGTATTTCGTCGAAAACCTCGCACCCGGTGAAGAGAGCCCGCACGACGAGCTCGAGCCCGAGATCTCGGCCGATGCGATCATGGCTCACGTGGTGTCGGGCACGAAGATCTTGCGCGAAGGCGGCATCCCCGAACCGGTCGTCGAATTCGCCTACACGCACCACGGCACGCAGGTCGTCGAATACTTCTGGCACAAGTGCGTCAGTAGCGGCAACCCCAAGGGCCTCACCGAAGAGCACTTCCGATATCCGGGCATGAAGCCGCAGACCAAAGAGACGGCCATCCTCATGCTCGTCGATTCGATCGAGGCAGCCTCGCGGACGATCGACCCGCCCGAACGGGAACGATTCGAGGAGATGATTCAGCGCATTATCTTCACCAAGCTGAGGGCCGGGCAGCTCGACGAGAGCGGCCTCACGGTCGCCGATCTACGCATCCTCGTCACCCGCATGAGCGACACGTTGGTCAACATGTTCCACCACCGGATTCGCTATCCCTGGCAGGATCAGCGTCGCGTCGTGACCCATTTCACGACGCCATTGCCCGGTCCGGTCTCGGCGCTGGCATCGCGCGGAAGCTTCTCCTCGTATCCGCCGGAAGGCCGGAGCTCACAGCCGAGTGTGCCGATCTTGCCGGCGGCGATTCCGCCTCGCGAAAGTGAGCCGCCCCCGCAAATCACGGTCTCGCCTCTTTCGCTCGTGCCGCCGCTGTC
>DASWDH010000395.1:0-8913 GCA_036395495.1 Polyangiaceae bacterium | reverse complement strand
CGGCGATGACCAGACCGCGGCGCGCGCGAGTCTCGTGATGGTAGCCGGCCGGAATGGGTCGCCCCTCAACGTAGCGAAGCTCGGCCGGAGGGGGAACGTAGCGCCATTGCTCGTTCGAGGCGGCAGGAGGCGGCGCCGGAGCCGGAGCCGCGGGTGGTGGATACGGATACGGATAAGGCTGGACGGCGGCAGGAGGGGGCGGCGCGGGCTGGGCCGCGGTGGGCGCCGGCGCTGGTGTCGAGCCCGCACCCTGCGCCCGCGACATGGGTGCGAACGAGGCGCACGAAACGAAAAGACCAATCGAGAATAAGTCGACGCGCATCATGCGGCTAAGGATATCCCGAAAGGAGACGACCGCGACCGCAAAACCACGGATTGCCTCATAGGCCGAGCCAGGGGCCCGGATCGACGGCGGTCGCGCCGCGGCGAACCTCGAAATACAGAGCAGGACTACTGGCCTTGGATCCGCTCTTCTCGTTCGACCGTTCCTCTTTGGAGGCTCCGCCGACGGTACCCACTTTCGCCCCCGCGGAGAGGTCATCACCCACGCAGACGTCGATCGAGCCGAGATCCCCCATCAGCGTGTAGTAATGGTCGCCGTGGTCGAGGATCACGATGGGACCGAAGGGCCCGTAGGTGTCCGCAAATGCGACGCGCCCTGCATGAACGGCGCGCACCGGCGTCCCTGCAGGGGCCGACATCTCGAGCCCAGGACCCGGAGCGCCCGCGCGCCGCACCGTCCGGATTTCCGCGCGACCCGCCAAGGGAAAAGGTAGCCGGCCCTTCATGCTTCGGAATCCCTCGGCATCGGTGACCCGAGCACCTTCGGGGCCGGATGGACCGCCGAGTCCACCTCCATAAATCGCCACGTAGTCTCCGGCGCCCGTCGAAGTCTCGAACGCCCGCTCGAACGAACGCTTGCGCTCGCCGGTTTGGTCCAAAAGCGCGCGTGCCTTCTCGGCTGCTTCGCGTTCGAGCTCGAGCGGAGCCTTTCGCGTAACGACATCGTCGAGCTTGCGTAGGAGCGCGACCCTGCGCTCACCGAGTGCGCGATATTCGATGCCATCTTGTTCGAGCGCCCGCCGCGCCCGTTCCATCTTGATCGCGTGATCGAAAAGAGAGCCGAATCCACCACCCGCGGGGAGCAGTCCCACGCGTACGAGCCGGTACACCGCGCGGCCGCGCAGGATGAGACGCCGCCGGAGTGCGTCCTCCTTGGCGCCGAGCGACTCGAGCTCGCCCCGGAGCGAGTGCTCCTCTTGCTCGACCGACGAAAGCGCCTGCTCCGCGCCATCCGGTAGCGCGAGGGTCTCGGGAGCACCCGAGCCGCCGAGCCGATGGTCGGCCCGCACGAGGCCCGCAACGAGCAGCGCGACGGCGACGAAGGACAGAGCGGGGCGCCGCATGTCACACCGCCGCGAGGCGTCTCACGCCGGCGAAGGCCGACGCCGCCCCGAGGGTCGCGCCCGCCGCTACCATCCCCACCACGAACTCCCACGGCAGAAACGTCGGATGAACGCCCAGAAGCAAGCCTAGATCATCGTCGAATTTGCCACGCACGATCAGGTAGAGAACTCCGAGCAGAGCCAGCGAAGCGAGCGCACCGAGCGCGCCCTGAGCCGCTCCCTCCACCAAAAATGGACCGCGCACGAAGCGATCGGTCGCCCCGACCAGCTTCAGCACTTCGACTTCGACGCGGCGGCGGTGCAGCGCGAGCCGCATCGTCGATCCGATGACACTGATCACGGCGGCGAGTACCACGAGGGCGAGGACCGCGCTGGCCATGACGCCGCCACGCACGAGCGCCGAAACGCGCTCGGTCCAGCGCTGGTAGGTTTCCACCGATTCGACGGACGGCAGTTCGCGGAGCTTTTGCACAAGGGCCGCCACGCGTTCCTCGGTGGCGTCGTTCTCGAGTGACAGCTCGATCGACGATGGAAAAGCCTCCACGGGCAGCACGGCGAGAGAACCTGAAACACCGTCGTCGACCATGTCCCTGCGTGCATCGGCGGACGACATGTATCGGGTCGAAGCAATTCCAGGCGTTTGCTCGAGCGCGCGTCGCAGAGCTGCGAGCTGCTCGTCGGGCAAACCATCGCGCAAATACACCGAGATACGACCGGCCCGCGCCCAGCGCGCCTCGACCGCGCGAAGATTCACCAGCACGAGCAGCGCCGACGCCAAGCACACGAATGCGACGGCGAGCGAGAAAATGCTGAGAAGGTAGAGCTTGAGATCACCTCGACCGCTGCGCCAAACTCGGCCGACCGCCGACATCGAGCTACCGAGCATTCTTGGCTTCCTTTTCGCTCAAACGGCTACCCTCCCCTCCGGCGTCGTGAGGTCTTCCAGCGGCGGCGGGAAACCGTTCGGCACGTCGGTGGCGTGACCACCGTCGAGAACGACGACTCGATGCGCGCGGATTTCCAGCAGCGAACGGTCGTGCGTCGCAAAGAGGATCGTGGTTCCCGTTTCGTGGATTTCTTCGAAAAGTCCGAGAATGTCGATTGCCAGCTGAGGATCCAGGTTGCCCGTCGGTTCGTCGGCCAAAATGATCGCCGGCTCTCCGACGATCGCGCGCGCAATGGCAACCCTTTGCTGCTCGCCCCCCGAAAGCACTTCGGCCCGATCACCACCCCGCCCCGAGAGTCCTACCCGCTCGAGAACTTCGCCCACTCGGGCGCGGATGAGCCGCGGCGCGAGCGCGAGCACCTCCAGCGGGATTGCGACGTTGTCGAACACGGTCCAAGTCGGCACCAGCCGAAAATCCTGAAACACGACACCCATGTTCCGGCGTAACACCGGAATCGACTCCTGCGTGAGCCGCGCCACGTCGCGGCCCAAGAAAAGAATGCGGCCGTCGTCGACCTGATCGGCGCAATAGACGAGACGAAGAAGCGTGCTCTTGCCGGCGCCGGAAGGTCCGGTAATGAACACGAACTCGCCCCGCTCGACGGTGAGGTCCATTCCCCGCAAAACCGGCTGGTCGGTCCGATACGACTTGAAGACGGCCTCGAAGCTCAGGATCGGGCGACTCGCCGCCGACGCATCGAATCGCTGGCCTGTCCGGAGAAAGGGACGGAGAACGGCTGCGCTACGCGCCATGGCAGCTCGTTACCAGGTCGACCTGAGACCGACCAAGTTTTCGGGACCTAAAAGTAGCGCAGGATCTTACCGCCCCGATAAAGGGCACTCCGTCGGTGGAACGAACCGCAGGCCGAGCAAGGGAGGGAGCTGCAGGCGAGATGGCGCACCCTCTTGCAGTGGGTACAGATGGCTACGGTGGCCGTGGGTACGACGCTCTTGGAGCAAACGTCGCAGGTGAGGGGACGCTTCGGTCGAATGCGGGAAAGAAGATGGGCCGGCATCAGGTCGCGCCGAGCATAGCGACAAGGAGCCCCGGCGTCACCGGGCGCTACGTTGGCCGTCTCAAGCGCAGGACTTGGAAGCGGCAGCCCGCGGCGCTAAGCCTAGGCTGACGTGCGCATCGCGTATTTCGGTTTGCCGCTTGCCGCGCTCCTCCTTCTCGAGGACGGGCTCGACATCGACATCGACATCGCCGTTCTCAGTCGCACCGACGCGGTCGGGCGCCGGCGGCTGACGCGGCGCCTCGGGCAAGAGCGAGTCTTCGCGCGCGGTGACCTCTCTCACGACGAATTGTCGGCCCGCCTGCGCGAGCAGCCGCCCGACCTGTTGGTCAGTTGGTTCTGGACGACCAAATTGCCCCGCGCTCTCTTGCAGACGGCCAAGATGGGTGGGATCGGCGTGCACCCCTCGCTGCTTCCGCGCCACCGCGGACCGGACCCTTACTTCGCAGCCATCGACAGCGGCGACGCGGTGACCGGCGTCACCGTCCACCGGGTCGACGAAGAGTACGACACCGGGCCGATCCTGGCATCGCTCGAGCTCCCCATCGACAGCAGTTGGAACGCATGGCAGCTTGCCCGAAAGCTCGACCGACCATCGCTCGCCCTCCTTCGGGAGACGCTGAAGCGCATGGCCGAGGGCGAAGCAATGTCCGAACGACCCCAGGACGAGGCACGAGCATCGTGGGCGCCTCTTCCCTCCCTGTCCGATTGCGCCCTTCGCTGGTCGTGGCCGACCGAAAAGCTGCTTCGCAGAATCCGGGCGCTGTCCCCCGCCCCCGGCGCTTTCACCGAGATCCATGGAAAGGTGCTCACCGTCCTTTCGGCCAAGGCGGCCTCGGAATTCCCGCGCGTACTGCTGCCGGGTGAGGCGGCCTTGGTCGGCCAAGGACCGAGCGGGGTCGCGGTCGTGCGCAGCGGCGATGGCGCCGTTGAGCTCGTACGAGGTGAAATCGACGGTACCGTCCTAGAGGCCGATGGGCTGGCCACCCTCGTCGCCCGCGGGCGCGACTTGGTGATAGGCTAACCCGCCTGGAGGGCCCATGTCCGATCCTGTCACGGCCGCCAAATCAGCCCGAGAATCACTTGCGCACGCGCTCGGCGCGATTCAGGCCGATGCCACAGTTCCACAGCAGCTGATGGCCATCGCTGAACCCATCTCGGCTGCCATGGGGGCTCTCTTTCAGATCGAGCGCTCGGGAGGGGCTGCGATAGCCACGCACGCGTCCATTGCTGTCGAGTCGGTGCGGCGTGCGCTCTCGATGTTGCAGCAGGAGCCGTCGAATCACCCGGCCGTTCAGCGCGCGCTCGAAGGTGTCGCCGGATCGCTCGGCCTCGTTCACAGTCTCGTGGCTCAGAGGTCGGCCCCTCTGCCGCAACAGCCTTATGCACAACCGGGTTACGCGCCGCCCGCTCAGCCGCAAGCAGCCTATCCTCCGCCCTACGCCCAATCTCCCCCCGCGTATGCACAGCCATCCCAGGCCGCCTACCCTCAGCAACCCGCTTATCCTCAGCAACCCGCCTACCCTCAGCAAGCCGCTTACCCCGAGCAACCCTCCGGGCCAGCGCAGTCGCCGCAGGCGTACGCCGCCACGTTCGTGGCCCCCCCGCAAGCCGCCGAGGAACGCCAGCAACAGCCGCCAGCACCCGCTCCTGCTCGCGGCGCGAGTCTAGCGAATGGACCGACGATTCGCGTCGAAGCGGAGCTCGGGGCACATAGCGCATCCAATTTCTACAAGGGGCTCTCGGGCAACGACGTGGTCGATCACGGCGGTCTCTTCATCGCGACCTACAACATTCCCCGCATCGGCCAGCCCATCGTCGTACACGTATCGATGCCGGGCGGCTTCGAGTTCGATGCTCACGCCGTCGTCAAGTGGACGCGCGAGACCGTCGATTCGGCCCACGGCCAGAGCACGCAGCCCGGATTCGGAGCCCAATTTACGCAGATCGCTCCCGAAGCACGGCAATTGGTGTATCGCTACGTACGAAATCGCGAACCGCTGTTCCACGACGACGTGTGACGATCCCGGACAGCAGAAGCGTTGACCGCCCCGCGCGTATGGCTTTCCTGCTTCACCATCGTCGCCGCCGTCGCTCTCGAAATGATTTGCTTCTGCCCGCCCGCCAGGGCGGCCGGTGATCCTTATCTCGAGTGGTGGACCCTCGAAACGCCTCACTATCGAGTCCACTACTACAAGGGACTCGAGCCGATAGCCGAGAAGGTCGCCGCCATTGCCGAAGGCGTGAACCGCCGGCTATCCGACGCTTTGGGTTGGCAGCCTTCGGAGGTGACCGAAATCGTGCTGACCGACGGCACCGACGATGCCAATGGCTTCGCCGATGCTTTTCCTTACAACGCGATCCATCTGTTCACGACCGCGCCCGACGACCTTTCCCCGCTCGGCGATTACGACGATTGGTACCTCGAGCTCGTCACCCACGAAAATACGCACGTGCTCCACACCGACAACGTCTCGGGTTTCCCCGCCTTGGCGAACAAGATCATCGGAAAGTGGTGGCTGCCCAACCGCGCCCAACCGCGGTGGATCTTGGAAGGGCTCGCCGTCGTCGAAGAGAGCCGTTACACCGGCGGAGGGCGTAGTCGATCGTCGATTTTCGACATGTACCTGCGAGCCGACGTCTTGGAGAAGAGACTCGCGTCGCTGGATCAAGTGTCGAATTTCGTGCGGCGCTGGCCGCAGGGGCATTTGTGGTACCTGTACGGCGACAGATTCTTGGGCTGGATCGCCGATGTCTACGGCGACGCCGTGCTCCAGTTCATCGCACAGGACTACGGCAGCCAGGTGATTCCGTGGGGGATCAACCGATCGATCCGGCGCGCTACGGGCCAGACGTACGAGGAGCTCTATCGAGGCTGGTCGTCTTACCTCGATGCTCACTACCGCGAGCAGGTGCAGGAAGCGGAGTCGCTGGGGATTCGCGAGGGCGTTCGCCTCACGCATCACGGGCAGATCGTGGCGCAGCCCCGCTTCGTCCCTGACGCGGCGAAGAAGACGAAAGGATGGCGCGAGCTTCTCTACTTCCGCGACGACGGCCACTCGCGCGCGGGGTTTTATCGGCTGCCGCTCGACAGCCCCAAGGCGGCGCGCGAATCGGACGAAGAGCTCGTCATTCGAGCCCAGGGACACGGCAGCGCCTCCTACGCTGACGACGGAAGCGTCGTTTTCAACACGATCGCGGTGACGAAGAGGATCTATGCATTCAACGATCTCTTCTTCTTGCCGAAGGGAGTCGACGCTCCGACAGGTTATGAGCCGGAGCGAAAAAGGCTCACCGAAGGAGAGCGCGCGCAAGATCCGGACGTGAACCGCGAGGGCACCGAGGTCGTCTTCACCGAAAACCACCGCGGAACGACCACGCTCATGATCGCCGGTCTCACCGGCAGCGCCGCGCTGAAAGGCACCCGCGTGCTCGTGCCGAGCGCTCGCTTCGACCAGGCGTACACGCCGCGCTTCTCGCCGGACGGCAAGTGGGTGGTCTACAGCTCTTGGGCGGCCGGCGGCTATCGAGACATTCGGCTGGTCGAGGTAGCGACGGGTAAGTTCTTTCAGATCACGAACGACCGGGCCATGGATTGGGAGCCGACGTTTTCTCCCGACGGGCGATTCATCTTTTTCGCGTCCGATCGGGTCCTCGGCATTCCCAACATCTTCGCCTTCGATCGAACGGAAAACCAGCTGTGGCAGGTCACCAACGTGCGGGGCGGCGCTCTCTATCCGGCAGTGTCACCCGACGGCAAGACCCTCGTCTACGTCGGATACACCTCGTACGGCCACGATCTTTTCTCGATGGAGATCGACCGGTCCAAGTGGCTCGAACCCGCACCGTACGTCGACATTCGACCGGACCCCCCCAATCCCGTTTACGACGCGATCAGGGCCAAGCATCGCTACAACCCCTGGCCCACGCTGCGGCCGCGCTCCTGGAGCTTCGACTATGGGCCGGGATCCTTCGGCACCGCGATCGCCCTCCGGACCGCCGCCGGCGACGTCGTGGGGCACCATGCCTTCTCGGCTTCGGTTCTCGTGGAAACCGAGCGGGGCGACCCGCAAGGAGCCATTGGTTATGCCTACGGCCGCTTGCCGTTCGACTTCCGCGCATCTCTCTACCGCACGTTGGTTCCCTATCGACTGGGCGGCGATCGACCGATGTTCATCCGGCAGAATCTGGCCGTGAGCTCGGGAATCGGTTACGCGCTGCCATCCGAATTCGAGGGAAGCAGCTTTTCCTTCAGTTACACGCTCAGCCGGTTCGACGGAACGCTTTCCCTATCGCGTACGCCGGATCCTTACGAACCCGTGCAGAGCGAACCGGCGCGCGGCCAACTCGGCTCGGTGCACGTCGGCTGGAGCTTCAGCAATGCCGAATCCTATTTGCACAGCATCGGAGGCGAGCGAGGCTTCTCGCTGTCGCTGTCGGCCGACGTCGCAACGCCAGCTCTCGCCAGCGATTACTCGCTCTACGTTTTTGGATACAACGCGGCAAAATATTTTCCTATGCCCTGGGGCCACCACCATACGCTCGCCATGCACGCCTCGGCGGCCATCGCCACCGGCGACTACCCCGACCTCGGCGTGTTCTATACGGGTGGGTTCGTGGAGGCTCCCGTCTTGCAGTCGTTCACGCTCGCCGGCTTTCAGGGACCCTTCGTTCTGCGAGGCTATGCGCCATTCAAGTTTCTCGGCTCTCAGTATCATCTCTACAATGCCGAGTACCGCTTTCCGATCGTGAACGTCGACCGCGGACTTTCCACGTTGCCGCTCTTCCTCAATCGCGTGAGCGGCGCGATGTTCGCCGATTACGGCGGCGCGTTCTACGATCTGGACCCGACGCATTGGACCGATCAGTTTCACCTCGGCGTAGGCGGAGAGCTCTGGATCGATTTCACCATCGGATATTTCCTCGCCGCGACGCTGCGCATCGGATACGCCCGCGGCGTCGACGACGTCAACGCCATGCCCGGCGGCCAAACGTATTTCGTGCTCTCGGCTCCATTCTGAGTGTCGCTACAAATTCGGCCGCCGGCACCGGATCCGGCTACAACGCCGTCCATGCGGCGAATCGTTGCAGTGCTTTTCATGGGCGGCTGCGTCGGTCACTTGACACCCTTACAGCGCGTGCAAGACGCGGCTCAAGAGCTCAATGTCGCCACCCGTTTCGGCCGCATGGACCTGGCAACCGAGCGCGTGAATCGAAAGACCCGCGAACAGTTCGTTCGCCAGCATTCCAACTGGGGCAGCACCGTGCGCGTGGTGGATTGCGAAGTTTCCGGGCTTCGCCTGCGCGACCCAGAGCATGCCGAGGTCACGGTGACCGTGAACTGGCAACGTTTCGACGACAGTGAGCTGCGCGCGACGCACATCGCCCAACGGTGGCAAGATCATCGCGGTACGTGGCTCCTCGAGTCCGAGCAACGCACCGGCGGCGACGTCGGTCTTCTCGGCGAGCCGACCACGGCCGTCCGCCCTCCCGCCCAGCAAGTTCAGTTCGAAACGATCACGATACGGTAGAACCCGTACGGCCG
>DASWDH010000394.1:0-8390 GCA_036395495.1 Polyangiaceae bacterium | reverse complement strand
GTCGAGATCGACCTCCTTGGGCAGCTCGCGTACGAGCACCGGCTGCAGGGGTGCCCCCGTTTGCTTGGGTCGCCGGCTGGTGGGGGTGGGTGCCGGCGCGAGCTCGCGCCCCGTGCCGCGCGGCCGGTATTCGCTGCAGGTGCCCGTCGCCGAGACGGGATAGCTTCGCATGTTGCGCGCGCACGATCCCACTACCCCGAGCGACGGATGGGAGCCGAACGTCACGAAGGCTCCGCACGAGCCGCAGCACCCGGGGTAGGGGTCGGTCACTCCGGCTCTTACTTACCGTCGTTGCTGGCGAGCGCCAGATTGGCGATGGGATCGAGCGCCAGAGTTCCCTCGGGAATCGCGTGACGCATGCGCGAGCGCTTCGTCTCGAGGTAGGTTGCCGAGAAGGGGTTGGTCGGAACCAGCACCGGAGTTCTTCCTGTGACGTCGGTGCCGAGCGCGCGCAGTGCCTCTTCTTTCGCAGGGTTATTGGTCAGTAGCTCGACCGATCGAATGCCCAAGTGGTCGAGCATGGCGGCAGCGGCATCGTACCGGCGCGCGTCGTCCGGTAAACCCAGCAAGCGGTTCGCGTCGACGGTATCGGCGCCGTGCGCTTGCAAGGCATAAGCCCGCACTTTGTTGGCGAGACCGATGCCCCGGCCTTCCTGTCGCAGGTAGAGCACCACGCCAAAACCGCGTCGCGCGATTTCGGCCTGCGCCGCCTCGAGCTGGTCTTTGCAGTCGCATTTGAGCGATCCGAAGACCTCACTCGTGATGCATTCGGAATGAATGCGAACCGGCACGTGGGAGCGCCCGCGCAAGCCCCCCATGGTGAGCGCCACGTGCTCATCGGAGAGGCCCGACTCGGCCTCTTCGGAACGATAACGAAAAACCTGAATTTCGAAGTTTCCGTAGCGCGTTGGCAGCGGCGCCTTGGCAAGCACTTCGAGCTGAGGCCGGATCTCCTTGACGGGGACGTACATCTCGCTCTCCTCTTTCTTTATTTCCTTTCGGATCGGTGGTGGCTCTGCCCCAAGTGGGTTCGAAGGCCTCGGCTAAGCTTGCAGACTATAACCACGAACTTCGCATCGCCAGGGGGACCGCTGCTTCCATAGCACCTCGCCAGCAACGTGGGCAAAGTCATCAAGAACGCGACGTCATTATGTGTTTTTGTGCGTAGCCGCGGCGACGGTTTCAGCCCGCGGCGGCAGTACCACGGCACATTTGCATGATGGCGTCTTCGAGGGTTGCCCGGGGCGGACGTTTCGATCCTTTCAGCTCGAGATCAGCTTCGGCCAAGAGCAGCAACCAACGTTCGAGCTCGCGGCGCGGCAGTCGCCGCACCTGGGCAGCAAGCTCGCGGGCCTTGAAGGGGGGTGCTCCCGCCTGGCGGGCGGCCTCTTCGGGCGCCGCACCCGCTCGCGAAGCGGCATCGAATTTGATGAGCTGCCGGAACGACCAGGCCAAAAGCCCGATGAGGCGCAGGCCCCGGTCGCGTGGATCGTAGACGTCCTGCAAGGCCGCAAGCGCTGGTCCGAGGTCCCGCCGGCCGACCGCGTTGATCAGTTCCCAGACGGTGGTCTGGCGAACCCGGATCAGGCAGGCGGCGATGGCATCCTCGGTGATCGATTGGCCCGTGCCGACGTAGAGGGACAGCCTTTCGAGCGCGTCGGCGACGCTGGAGAGGTCCGGCCCGGAGATCTCCGCCAAAAGATCGGCGGTCTCCGAGTCGATCGCGTGGCCCCGGGATCTCGCTTCGCGGACCACGAAACTCGGGAGGGCGCCGCGCGGGATGGGGTCGCACGATACGAGCCATCCCCCCTTTCGTGCCTGCGTCATCAGCTTGCGCCGCCCGTCGATCTTGACGCCGACCAGCACCAGACAGGTCGACGCCACCGGGGCAGAGGCGTATTCGCCCAGCAAATCGAGAGGGCTCACGCGGCCGCCGTCCGCTTCCGGCCGAGCAGGCGCGTCGGCATCCGTCGATCGGCTTTCCCAGCGATCGAGCGAGCGAACGAGGATGAGCTTTCGCTTCGCCATCATGGGAAGCGTGCGGGCCGCCGCGATGACGCGGCCCACGTCGACTTCGCCGGCGACCAGCCTTTCTTCGTTGAATGGCGCGAAACCGCCCGTCAGTACGGCTTCGCGGAAGGCGGCGACCACCTGTTCGGCTGCGTAGGCTTCCTCACCGACCAAAAGGTAAATGGGCGCGATCTCGCCCGACTTGGCTTGCGCAATGGCTTCGTCCGGGGTCACGCCAGCGTCATATCGCAAGTTCGCGCGGCTTGCTCTTGCCGGTGAGAAATAGGAGAAGAAGCCTAGCTTGAGCTCCGCCCCATCGGGTCTGGTCCCCACCTCGGCCACACTCTGCGCCATCGGCAACTTCGACGGCGTGCACCGCGGCCACGTGCACGTGTTGACGCGCGCGGCGCGCGAAGCGGAGGCTCTCGGGATCATTCCCCTCGCCCTCACGTTCGATCCGCCTCCGGCGGTGGTTCTCGGGCGCAAAACGCCGGCCGCATTGACGCCACTCGAACGCAAGATCGAGCTCATCGAGCATGCCCTTCCCTCGATGCGCGTCGTCGTTCAGCGCTTCGACAGGGCCCTCGCCGCGTCGGGACCGGAGCAGTTTGCCCGCGACGTTCTGGTAAAGCAGCTGCGGGCAGCGCGGGTCGTGGTGGGAGAGAATTTTCGTTTCGGAAGGGAGCGGGTGGGGGACCTGTCGACGCTGATCTCGTTGGGCCGCCAGCTCGGCTTTTTGGCGAAGGCCACGGAGATCGTCGGTGACGAGAAAGGTCCGTGGTCGAGCACCCGGATCAGGCGCGCCATCGAGGTCGGGGACTGGACCGACGTGCAAGTCGTCCTCGGTCGTCCGCACGCTCTCACCGGCACCGTCGTACGTGGCGACCAGCGCGGCCGAACCATCGGATTTCCGACGGCGAATTTGGGAGCGGTCGAGGAGGTTTTCCCCCCTTTTGGAGTGTACGCCGTGCTCGTCGACCGACTCGATGGTCCGCCGAGCGAGCCGCGCGCCTTCGGTCGAGGGGTGGCCAACGTGGGCATTCGACCGACCGTCGGGGGGGCTACCCCTTCGACCGAGGTGCATCTCTTGGATCTGCCGTCGGGCGGCGGGCAGGGGCCCGATTTGTACGGTGCACGTCTGCGGATGTACCTGGTCTCGCATCTCCGAGCTGAGCGCAAGTTCGCGAATCTCGACGAGCTGCGGAGGCAAATCATGGTCGATGCCGAGCAGGCGCGTGCCATCACCTCGCCGAAGAAGCCGCAACCAGGGCCTCGCGGAGGATGGTATTGAAAGAGACCTCGACCAACTGAAGCCCCATGCATGCGCACGACCTCGATGGCTTGAGCCGAAGCGATCTCATTGAAAAGGCGGAGTCGCTCGGCGTCGAGAAAGCCGGGTTGTTCACCCGCGCCGAGCTGATGGACGAAATCGTGCGACGTACCGTGCCCGATCCGATCGAGCGTCGCGTCGCGCGGGGGTTGCTCGGCGTGGCCCGCGATCTGGTCGCGCGGGTGGTCGAACGCGGATTGCACCTGCCCGACGCGGCCGCGCGCATTCGGGGTGCGAGCACGCGCGACTCCTGGACGCCGGCCAAGCCTCCGATTGCCACCGTCACGCTGGCCGAGATCTACGCGATGCAGGGACATCGCACCCGCGCGCTCTCCGTTCTCGACGAAGTGCTCGCGCAGGAAGAGGATCACACGGCGGCCCGCGAGCTGCGCGACAAGATCGCAGTCGCCGCGGTCGACGAGCCGGCACTGCCGCCGGAACCCGAGGAAACGAGCTCCTCGTCTTCGCAAATCGAGAGCTCGCCGGTCATCGCTACCGGCGCACCCGATGGAGAAGGCCGACCCATTGGCATGCTCGACGATGTCCCGCTGCCCGAGCATTACGACGTCGACGAGGTCGTGCTGATGCCCGTCGATCCGAAGACCATCTTCGTCTACTGGGAAGTGCGACAGGCGACGCTCGACCAGTCGCGCGCTCGCGCAGAAGGAACGCTCGTGCTGCGCGTCGTGGCGGTGACCGCCAAGTGGGCGGGGCCGATCGTCGAAACGCGTGACATCGAGATCGATCAGGTCGTGGGAGATTGGTTCGTTCGCGATTTGCCACCCGGCGCCGTGGTGCGGGCCGCCGTAGGATGGCGCGCGGCGGACTTCGAACCGCTTGCGGTCGGCATGGACACGAGCTCCCCTCCGGCCGAGCCATCCCTGTCCGGAACCGGTGAGCTGGTTCGGTTCACGGCCGCGGGCGTGATCCCGATCGATCTACCTCGTGACCACGAGGAGGCAGTCGCCGCCGCCGTCGAACGCGCACGGCGGCGGGTGGCACTCACTCGCGAGATCGCTGCGTACGGCTCGTCGTCTTGGCCGGCAGTCCCGTTCGCGCCGAGCAGTGCCACACCGCCGGCGAGCTATCCGGTTGCATTGGCCGAGTAGCCCGCCCGGCTGCGATTGCGGTTGGACGCAACCGCGCGTGTGCGGTGGCCGAAGGGATGTCGATGGTCCCCCCGAGCCGCTTCAGGATGTCGTCATGGGTCGTTGCGTCGGCCATCGCGTTGGCGCCGCGCGCTCGCGCGGGTTCGCCCGACCCGCGCACCCTGCGTGATCAGCTCGAGCAGCAGGTGCTCGATGGCGACCGTGATGGCGAAGATCTCGCCACGCTGCACTTCGCTAGGCAGGGGGCTCCCTCGCGACGAGGGGGTTCAGCTTACCTCGGCATCAGTGGCTACGCGGCCGAGCGCGTCGACGGTCGGCGCGAGCTCGGCGTGATGCTCATTTTTCAGCTTCCGCTCGAGCGTTTTGCGCGCGTTCCTCCACCGCCGCCTCCCTTGGCTGCTCCTCTCGAAACCACGATCGTTCCGCCGTTCGATGCCTTGGGGGAAGCCCCCGTCGGTCCCGCGTCATCGCCTGCAGGTGTCTCCGAGCCCACGCAGGTCCCGGCGGGACACGCCGCCCCGCCGGTCGTCGTCGTCACGACCGGCGTCGCTCGGGCTTGCGTTCGCGCGGCGTGGAAAGCATTGGGCCTCGCCGACGACAGCCGCATCGATTCGATGGCCCAGAGAGCGCGCACTTCTGCCATGCTCCCCGAGCTGCGGCTTCGCGCTGCGCACACCATCGACGAGTCGGGCCGGCTCACCGTGACGGACACGGACCCGGGCCGCTACACGGAAGTCGGCGCAGCGACCAGTTGGCTCGAGGCGCGGTTGACCTTTCAGCTGGATCGCCTGCTCTTCGCGGAGGACGAAGTCTCGCTGGAGCGAATCCGTATCGAGCGCTCCGAGCTACGCTCGCGCACCTCCGCCAAGGTTCTGCAGGCGCTCTTCGAATGGCAGCGCGCCTACGCCTTGGTGCAAGAGCCAACGCTTTCGACCGAAGAACACTTCGCCGCCGTGCTCCGTGAGCTCGAGGCGAGCGCGATCCTCGACGTGATGACCGACGGGTGGTTCGCCCGTTTTCGGGCTTCGCTCGGCAAAGGGACCGAGTGAGGCCGTTCTTCCGCAGGCGGGCCCGAAAGGCCACGCCGAATCAATCCTTGGTCCGGCCGGTGGTAGGCTGAGATGGGTGAAGGGAGTGTCTTTCGAACGGCTGCTCGACCTTGCGTCGTCGTATGGCTACGGATTTCTTTTTCTCGTTTCGGTTGCCGAAAACATTTTCCTTTTGGGGTTCGTCGTGCCTGGCGACGTCGCGGTGGTGCTGGCCGGCGGGCTCGCCGCGTGGGCGCGGCTCGAGCTCGGATCGGTGCTGCTCGCCGTCGTGGCAGGGGTGTTGGTTGGCGCCAACGTATCGTTCTGGATCGGACGGCGCGGCGGCACCGCGCTCATCGAGCGCTGGGGGGAGCGGTTTTTGGTGGACAAGAGCCGGGTCGAGCGGGTCGAAATCTACTTTTCGCAGCATGGCGCGAAGACCGTTTTTCTGGCGAGCTTCGTCTCCGGCCTGAAGAATCTGGTGCCGGCGGTGGCCGGCGCATCGCGGATGAGCGTCGGGCGTTTCTTGATCTACAACGCGGCGGGGTCGACCGTACGCGCCGCCGGGCTCATTGCGTTGGGCTATGTTTTCGGAGCGAATCTGCCGAAAGCCTTCGTCTGGGCAGGCCGGTTCAACGTGTGGCTGCTCGGCGCGGTGGCGGTTCTGCTCGTCTTCTTGGCAGTTCGAGCCGTGCGTAAAAGGCGGCGGTTGCGATAGAAGCTGGCGAAAAGGGTCAAGATCGCGTAGACGAGGGGGGAAAGATCATGATTTCGGACACTCGGCAGCAGCTCGCGGACCTGAAGCGGCGCCAACAGGCGCTAAGGGGGCATCTTTGACGTCCCCAGGCTCGAACGGAGACTCGCTGAGCTGAACGAACAGGCTGGCGCTCCCAACTTCTGGAACGATCAAGCGAAGGCGCAGGGCCTGCTCCGGCAGCGCGCTGAGGCCGAGGGCAAGCTGGACATGATCCAGAAGCTCGAAAAGGAGCTCGCCGACACCGGTGAGTACTTCGAGCTCGGCGTTGCCGAGAACGACCAGGCGGCCATCGCCGATGCCGAAGCACAGGTCGTGGGGCTCGAGGCGAGACTCCGCGAGGCCGAACTTTCGCGAATGCTCTCGGGTCCGGTGGACCATGCCCACGCCATCGTGAGCATCAACGCCGGCGAAGGAGGGACCGAGTCGCGCGATTGGGCCCAGATGCTCCTCAGGATGTACCTGCGCTGGTGCGAGCGGCGCGGGTTCAAAACCGAGATCGTCGACTACCAAGAGGGCGAAGAAGCCGGCATCTCCGGCGCCGCGTTCACGGTGAGCGGTCCCTACGCCTATGGATATCTGCGTGCTGAAACCGGGGTGCACCGGCTGGTGCGCATCAGTCCTTTCGATGCCAACGCTCGCCGGCAGACTTCGTTCGCAGCCGTCGAGGTGACGCCCGACATCGATGACGAGATCAACATCGAGGTGAAAGAAGAAGACCTCGAAATCAAAACGATGCGCGCCGGCGGCAAGGGCGGACAGAACGTCAACAAGGTGGAAACGGCCGTGCGTCTCAAGCACCTGCCCAGCAACATCGTGATCGTTTGCCGGGCCGAACGAAGCCAGCATCAGAACCGTCGCATGGCGCTGAAGATGCTGAAGGCCAAGCTCTACGATATCGAGCTGCGCAAGCGCGAAGACCAGGCAGCCGCCGCCGCTGCGGCCAAGACGGCGATCGGCTTCGGCAATCAGATCCGGAGCTATGTGCTCGCACCGTATCGGTTGGTGAAAGATCTCAGGACCGAGCACGAGACGGGCAACGTCGACGCGGTGCTCGACGGTGCGCTCGATCCCTTCATCGAAGCCTATCTTTTGGCTGCGGCAGGTGGCACCCTCAAGAAGGGTGGCGTCGTCGTGAACGACGAACAGAATCCGTGAGGACGAACATGCGTGTCGACAAATGGGTGACCTGGATGGCGATCGCGGCCGCCGCGGCCATGCCGCTCTTCGCAGGTGGATGCGGCGGAAGCTCGGTCAGCGTCAGCGATACCCATGTGGGACGCGGCGAGCCCTATCACACCGGCAACTTCAACTACGACGAGTTCTTCGAGGACGTCTACGGACTGCAAGGCAGCGCGAAGAACGTCGCCGAGGAAGAGAAGGCGGCGAGAGCGCCGCTCGGGCAGGCCCTCGGGACCGGCGAGACCTCCATGGATCGCATGCTCGACGTTCTGAAGGAAAAGGCTGACGAGCTTGCGCAGAACAAGAACCGCGTGCACATCGCATTCGACGGCGTCGACGGCGAAGGCAAGCCTCTCGCCGGAAAACAAATCACGGTCAGCGCGACGGCCGCCAAGGGCCGGGCCGTGCCCAAAGAGGCAACGGAGCTCGCCCAGGGTCTCGAGCAGACCGCTCAGAAGGAAGGGCAAATCTGGGAGAAGTACGGGCCCGTGCCGGAGAAGGGCAAGAAGCTTGCCGACAAGGCCGATAGCCTGATCGGCTCCTTGGAAACCGAATTTGCGACCTCCCGCAAAGAGAAGCGGGAGGAGATCGAGCACGAGCTGAAAGCTGCCAAGCAGGTGAGCGAGGACATTGGGGAGCGATGCGAGAAGGTCGTGGCCACCGCGACGAAGTTTCTCAAGCAGAGCGGCGAGGTGGTGACCGCGGCAGCCAATGCCGAAGTGAAGCCAGCGGGCAAAGGCTCCAAGGGCAAGGCGGGCAAGGCGGCGCCTGCCGGCAAATCGAAAGACAAAGACAAAGACAAAGACAAAGAGAAGGACGCGCCGAAGCCCAAGGACGCGCCGAAGGCCGCCGCGGCGGAAAAACCTGCTCCTCCACCGAAGGCACCACCGCCGGAGAGCGGTGGTGATTTCAATCCGTAGAGCGTATTTCGAAAGCTGCCGATGACGAACAGCCGCGACCCGCCTCAAGGTGCCGAA
>DASWDH010000393.1:0-7729 GCA_036395495.1 Polyangiaceae bacterium | reverse complement strand
CCGCTTTCCGCCGGCCGACGCGCCGTAGGTCCGCCCAACTGCGACAACTCGACGATTGACGCGCTGCTGGCTACCGCGACCGGTCCCGTTCCTGCCACGGGTCGAGCAGCTTCGCACCGGTGCGGTCGATATCGGAGCTGTTGCGGGTAACGACGACCAAGTCATGTACCAGAGCCGTCGCGCCGAGGAACGCGTCGATAACGGGGACCGGTTGTCCGCCCTTCTCCGCTCGCGCGGAAACTCGGCCCCATTCGAGCGCCACGGCCTCACTGACGTCGAGTATTCGACCGGAAAAGCGCGCTCTCAGTTCGACGAGCCATCGTTCGAGCATCTCGCGGCGGCGGCTCGCTGGAAGCTTGTGGATGCCTTTTTCGAGCTCGCCCAACGTGAGCACGCTGACGAACTGGGCAGCCTCCGGCGTCGCCGCCACCCAGTGATCCACCGAGAGCGCGGGACGAGGTTTCGTAAACTCCGACAGGATGCAGGTGTCGATGAGGTAGTCCATCAGAGGTCGACGTCGCGGCCCACGTCGGGATCACGCTCGCGTGCGAGTCCGCCCCGGACACGGGGTGCTCGTCGCAGCAGGTCGATGAGTCGGCCCGCCGGTCGCGTCAGCCGCTCGTAATGCTGCATCGAAACGACCACGACCGCATCTTTGCCGCGCCGCGTAATAACCTGCGGGCCACCGGTCAGCGCCGACTCGACAACCTCGCTCAGCCGATTCTTGGCATCCTGCAGCTGCCATTTTCGTGCTCTCATGGCTAGACAGTCTAGCTGGATCTACCACGAAATGCCACCGTATCGCGCCCACAAAACGGCAGCGCCGAGATCGCTCGGAGCGATCTCGGCGCGGCGCGTCGACGTTGATGGCTCAGATGTCGTAGTAGAGGAAGAACTCGTAGGGCACCGGGCGCAGGCGCACCTGGTTGAGTTCGCGGTCCCTCTTGTACTCGATCCAGGTCGAGATGACGTCCTTGGTGAAGACGTCGCCGCGCAGGAGGAACTCGTGATCCTTTTCGAGTGCGTCCAGCGCTTCTTCCAGCGAGGCGGGCATGTGCGGAACCTCCGCGAGCTCCTCGGGCGACAGGGAGTAGATGTCCTTGTCGAGAGGATCGCCCGGATCGATCTTGTTCTGGATGCCGTCGAGCCCGGCCATCATCATGGCCGAGAAGGCGAGGTACGGATTGCACGAAGGATCGGGGAACCGGACCTCGATACGGCGCGCGTTCGGCGAGGTGATGCCGGCGACCGGGATACGGATGGCCGCCGAGCGGTTGCGGCTCGAGTAGGCGAGGTTGACGGGCGCCTCGAATCCCGGAACGAGACGGCGGTAGCTGTTCGTCGTGGGGTTGGTGAGTGCGGCCAGTGCCTTGGAATGCTTGATGAGCCCGCCGATGTACCAGAGCGCCATGTTCGACATGCCGGCGTAGCCATCGCCCGCGAAGAGCGGCTTGCCTTCCTTCCAAATGGACTGGTGACAGTGCATGCCGCTGCCGTTGTCGCCGTAAAGCGGCTTGGGCATGAAGGTCGCCGTCTTGCCGTATTTTTTGGCCGTGTTCTTGACGATGTACTTGAACCACATGAGCTGATCGGCGACTTGCATCAGCCGCGCGTACTTACAGTCGATCTCCCCCTGCCCCGCGGTGGCGACCTCGTGATGTCCGACCTCGACCTCGACGCCCGAGTTCTGGAGCGTGAGCATGATTTCCTGACGGATGTCGACGAGCGTGTCGGTGGGCGCTACCGGGAAGTAACCTTCCTTGTTGCGGATTGTGTAGCCCTGGTTGCCTCCCTCTCTTCCGGAGTTCCAGTTCGCTTCCGCTGAATCGATTGCGTACATCGCGCCCTGCGGCCCCGAGTCGAAGAGGACCTTGTCGAAGATGAAGAACTCGGCTTCGGGACCGAAGAAAATGGTGTCGCCGATTCCGGTCTGGCGAAGGTACGCCTCGGCCTTCTTGGCGACGAAGCGGGGGTCACGCGAGTAGGGCTGGCCGGTGATGGGATCGCTGACCGAGCAGATCACGCTGAGCGTCTGCAAGGCGGTGAACGGGTCGAGCTTGGCGGTCTCGGGATCGGGAATGATCAGCATGTCCGATGCGTTGATCGGCTGCCATCCGCGAATCGACGAACCATCGAAGCCGAAACCCTCTTCGAAGCAGGCTTCGGTGAGCCGGTGAGCAGGCACCGTCGTGTGCTGCCAGATACCGGGGAAATCGATGAACTTCAGATCCAGAAATTTGACGTCGTTCTTTTTTGCAAACTCGACTACTTCCTTCGGCTTCATCAGCGTTCTCCTTGTTCACGCCTCGACAGGGCCACGCCCTGATACTGAGACCCGCATGCTGCGGACCCCGATAACGGATGGGCATTTACCGGCGGAGGGGCGATCTCGACCTGCGCCGTGCGCCCAACTACCACGAATGAGAGCGGATAGCTCGCGCGTTCGGACGTCTCCCGAGAGGCTTAGATGGCCTCTTCGCCGCGCTCACCGGTGCGGATGCGTACGGCTTCTTCGATCGGCACCACGAAAATTTTCCCATCCCCGATACGGCCCGTCTTGGCGCTCTTTTCTACCGCGTCCAGCACCTGGTGCACGAGACCGTCGGGAACGACGACTTCGATTTTGACCTTGGGCACGAAGTCGACGACATAAGCAGACCCTCGATACACTTCCTTTTTTCCACCGGTTCGACCGAAACCCTTGACCTCGGTTACGGTCATGCCCTGGATGCCCACCTCGGCGAGCGCGTCCTTCACTTCGTCGAGCTTGAACGGCTTGACGATAGCCTCCACTTTTTTCATGACGATCCTTGCCTCCGCTCGACTTTCCGAGTTTGAGCAGACTATTGCGGCGGGATGTTTCGGAAATGTTTCGCGCACGCGTCAGTCGAGAGCTGGTGCACGAATTGGCCCCCGGAGGGAGGGATAACGTGCTCGGTCGATACCCGACATCGGTTCAGCACTTGAAGCGCCTCTCGACGGCGTCCTGTGATCTCTGGGTCAAGCGCGACGATCTGACCAACGAGGTTTACGGGGGCAACAAGGTTCGCAAGCTCGAAGGAATTCTTCGCGCGGCGGGGCAACGTCAGGCCCGGCGCATCGTGACCCTCGGCGCGGCGGGAAGTCACCACGTGTTGGCGACGACGATTCACGGCGCGCGCGCCGGCTTTCGGGTTGCCGCACTTCTCGTCACGCAGCCTCGTGGAGAGCGCGCCGAATGGAACTTGCGTGCGGCCCTCGGCCAGGGGCTCGAGGCGCACCCGGTGCCGCATCTAGCTGCCCTCGGGTGGGCTCTCGCGCACACATTGAAGGCCGGTGACTACTTCGTACCCCCGGGCGGATCGAATGTCATCGGCTCGGCCGGTTACTTCGACGCAGCGGGCGAGTTGATGCGTCAGGTGGAGCAGCAAGCGCTTCCGATGCCGGAGGTAATCGTGGTGCCGCTCGGGTCGGGGGGAACGGCGGCCGGCCTGCTGGCCGGGCTCGTCAGCAGCGGATTCCGCGGCACGCTCCTCGCCGTTCGGATCGTCTCACCGTGGCTCATGGGCCCTGTCCGCACGCTCGCCTTGGCCCGGGCGGTGCTCGACAAAGCGGGGGTTTCGGCGCGGCTCGGAGACTTGCGCCGGCACTTGAAAGTCGATGGGTCTTACCTTGGAAAAGGTTATGGATTTCCGTGTGAATCTGGCGACAGGGCGACGACGCTGGCGAGCCAAGAGGGGTTGGTGATAGAACCGACTTACACGGCGAAAGCCTTCGCCGCGGCATTGGATCGGGTCACCGTGGGCGAACACAGGCACGTGCTCTACTGGCATACTTTTTCGAGTGCTCCGCTTCAGCCGCTCTTGGTTGGAGCTCCGTCGTTTTCCGAGCTTCCCGCAGGTCTTCGGAGTCTACTGACAATTGTCCGGAAACCATCAGCGTAACGAAGTTGAACGTGCCGAACTCGACCAGGCGTTCCGCCCGCGCAGAGCATAACCCCTCGCAGCGGTCAAACCGTTCGGTGTTCCACGGCACATAGGCTATAGCCGGACTGCGCGTCATCCGATGGCCCCGTCCCATACGTCGAAAATCCCGATCGGGACCGTTCTTGTGGACAAGTATCGGCTTACGCGCGAGATAGGGCGCGGTGGCATGGCCGCCGTCTACGAGGCGGAGAACATCCACATCGGCAAGCGCGTCGCCGTCAAAGTATTGGCAGCGGAGCTTACGGCGTCGACGATCGTGGTCGAACGGTTCTTGCGCGAGGCGCGTGCAGCGGCGTCGATCTCGAGCCCCTTCATCTGCGACGTGTACGACTCGGGCAAGCTCGAAGATGGGCGACCGTTCTTGGTGCTCGAGCTGCTCGAAGGCGAGTCGCTCTACGAGCGAATGACGCGTGTGCGCCAGATCGATCTCGCCACCACGGTGCGGATGGTCGCACAAGTCGCGCGCGGCCTCACGAAAGCACACGCTGCTGGGATCGTGCACCGCGATCTCAAACCCGAAAACATCTTTTTGACCAAGGACGAAGAAGGTCACCTTCTCGCGAAGATTCTCGACTTCGGTCTCGCCAAGTTCTACCTGCCGATGGCAACCGACGCCGGCCAGACCCGGCTCACCCGTGAAGGCGCCGTTTTCGGAACGCCCGCGTACATGAGCCCCGAGCAGGTGAAGGGGCAGGGGCAGGTCGATCAGCGTGCCGACCTATGGGCGCTCGGCTGCATGACCTACGAGTGTTTGACCGGCCGCACGGTGTGGTCGACGGAGCAGGGGGTGGCGATGACGTTCGCTCAGATCGCGAGCGCGCCGTTGCCCAACGCCCTTGCGTTTCGCCCTGATTTGCCCCCGTCGTTCCAATCGTGGTTCGAGAAGGCATTGGCTCGATCGGTCGATGCCCGATTTCAGACGGCGAAGGAGCTCGCCGATGATTTGGCGGTTGCCCTCGCGGATCCCAAATCCGGTCCGATCTCGATCACTTCTTTCGCCGATGCCGAAGAAATATCCACGCAGGGCGATGCGGCCGCGCCAACCAGTGCACCTTCGAGTCGGCGCCCCGCACCGCCGGCGGGCGCAGCTGGCGCCGAGGCGAACCCTTACCCTCCCCTGCCGCCATCTCCTCCCGCCCCTCCGGCCCGAGCTGGGTCCCCGGGGGCGTTCGCGCCGCCGCCGAGTCCCGCGGCGGGGCCCGTCGCCGCAGGGCCTCCTCCGCCACCTCCGCCTCGTCAGCGGCCCCCTCCGCCACCGGCACTGGCGGGTCCCCCTCCGCCACCGATGCTGCCGGCCCACGCGATGTCGCACGCGGAAGCAGCTCCCCGTCCTTCCGCGCGGCCATCCGGCGGCAGCCCGCTCAGTTCCACGCTCGACCGCCGTGACGATGCCGCAGCTTCGCGCCGATCGAGGCGTGCAACGCGGGCCGCGCTCACCCTGCTCGGCGTGGCGGGCATCACGCTCGGCGGTTACTTCGGGTGGTTGTTCTTGATTCGCCCTTCGGCGCCTCCGATCGCAACCGCCGGGGTTGCCGCGCCCTCATCGCCAGTCAGCGCCGCGTCGGCTGAAGCGGCGATCCCGAAGGGACCCAAATGGATACCGCTCGTCGCGAGCGCGCAGGGGCAGCTCGCGCAGAGCAACATGACCGATGCGCTGCACACGCTGAAGGAAGCCCTCGAGTCGACCGGCGGAACCGGCGTACCCCGTTCGCTGTTCGAGCAGGCCCAAGTTGCCGCCGTTGCGAAGGGGCCCTGCAAAGTGACGGCCCTTTCACGCCCGCGACCCTACAACCTGACCGTGGCCGCGGGCCGCCCGACGATAGCCTTCACGCCTCGCGGAGCCTTGGTCGCCTGGACCGACGATCACGAGGTGGCGAATCACGACCACGTCTTCGCCGTACTGCTCGATTCCGCGATGCGGCCTTCCGGAGAAGCGCGCGACGTCACGCCGGAAGGTGGCCTCGTCGCGCGGCCGCAGCTTTTTCCGTTCGGAGATCGCGTCGTGCTCGTCTATGCCGACATGAAGGGGGCCGAGGCCGGCATTCACGTGCGTTGGCTCGATGCGGATGGTCGCATCGCCGCCCCCTCGCGTGCACTCACCGCCCGCAAACCGAATCCGAACGCGTCGCCGAGCATCGCGCACGCGTCCGATGGCACGTTCTGGGTCGCCTGGGAGGACGATCGGCAGGCCGACTCGAGCGACCTGTACCTGCGACACTTGTCGGCCGAGCTCGAACCCATCGGCGGCGAGCTGCGCGCCACCGACTACGTGCCGCGCGGGAACAACAAGCCGCGCGTACGCCTTCCGTCGGTCGGGATCGCCGGCGGCTTTCTCGATGTCGCTTTCAGGTTCGAACGCGAACCTCTGCGCCTCATCCATCTCCTGCGAGTGGGGCTCCTCGACCCGGCCTTGCCGAAGGGGCTCGAGGCATCCGACAAGCCCGCAGGTCGGGATAAAGACCGCGAGCTCGGCGAAGTCAGACTCGTCAATACCGACCGCGAAAAGGCAGACACCCCTCGCATCGATTGCGCGACCGAGGGTTGCTACCTCGTTTGGCACGGCGAAAATGGCGGTGCTTACGCGGCTTACATGGAGGCGTCCAAGGGGCAGATTCTGTGGCGCAAGAAATTCGACCCCAAAGGGGGCCATCCGACCGTCGCCGTCGGGCCGTCGGGAGCTGTCGAGCTGGCTTGGTTCGAGGGGGGCCGCCTGAAGCTTGCCACGATGACCAGGGACGGTGTAGGCCTTCCTACCCCGATCGCGCGGGCAGCGGGCGATCCGCCCCCTCCTAGCCTTGCGCCGGGGGGAGCACCCGGGGAATGGTATGTTACATGGCTCGATGCGGAAGCCGGTCACTCTGAACTCTTCGGCGCCAGGGCGCTCTGCAAGTAGCCCGATGTCATCGGCATCGTCATACTCTGCCAACCGGCCGTATGCTGGCCCGCCCATGCTCGTTGTTCCTCCTCGCGTCGAGATTCGCGGTCACCCCATCGAAACCGCTCGACTCGTCTTGAGTCCGGTCGAATCGAGCGACGCGCCCGAGCTCTGGCTGGCGGTCGACGGTTCGCGCGAGCACTTGGGGCAATGGCTTCCCTGGGTGCCGTTCAACTCCGATCCGGCAGCGAACCAACGATTTACCGACGCGTGCGCGTCGGACTGGGATGCGGGACGCGCGGTGCGCTTCACGGTGCGCGAGCGCGCCAGCCGCATGCTCGTCGGGATCGTTGGGCTCGAGGCGTGCGTGCACCTGCATCGGTCGTGCGAGCTCGGGTATTGGCTGCGCAAAGAAGCAACCGGACGCGGACTGATGACCGAGGCTGCCCGGGCGGCCCTCGATTTCGCGTTTCATCAGATGGGCGCGCATCGGGTGCGGGTGGCCGCTTCGACCGAAAACCAGCGCTCGCTCCTCGTCATTGGGCGGCTCGGCTTTCGCTTCGAAGGCATCCTGCGCCAAGCCGAGTTTTGCAATCATCGCTGGCTCGATCACGCCGTGTTCGCGCTCTTGTCGACCGATCTGCCGAAACGGTGAGATCGAACGCCCCATCGGTCACCGTGGAGTAAGCTTCAGCGGTGTTCAAGCGTCGCCGCGATAGGCGCGAGGGTCTGCCCCTTTTGCCGGTCACGCCTGCTCTCGTCGTGGGGGTCGGCGTCGCGGTGGCGATCGCCATCACCCTGCTCAGCTTGGCCGACCTGCGTCGAGCGAGCGACCAGGCATCGTCGCTTCGCTCACGTGCGATCGCCGCCACGCTGGCAGCGCGGCTCC
>DASWDH010000392.1:0-1992 GCA_036395495.1 Polyangiaceae bacterium | reverse complement strand
ATCTCCCGCGTTCCGGTGCCTCTCTAGGTCCTCGAGGTGAGGTGAGGGGTGCCGACCCAGTCCCTTGCACAAAAACCGCAAAAAGCAGCGCGACGGCCCTCGCCTCGGGCACCGCGCGGTCCCGTGCGCCCCGTCGAGCACGGGTCACTCGATCGGCCCGAAGCCAAGAACGCGTGGCAGCGCTTTCTTCGTCGGTGGCGACCTCCGCGCAAGCTGAAGTTCACCCGTGAGGGCAAATACTTTCTCGGCATCACGCTCGGCGTGGGCTTTGCCGCCATCAATACGGGCAACAACTTACTCTATCTGCTTCTCGGTATGTTGCTGTCGCTCATCGTGCTTTCCGGCGTGATGAGCGAGCTCTCGCTTCGCGACCTCAACGTCGTTCGCCGGCTACCGACTCGTGCGCAAGTCGGGCGTGCGCATCTCGTGGAAATCGAGGTGTTCAACCGCAAGAAGCGAATTCCCTCGTACGCGATCGAAGTCGAAGATCTCCGCGCCGGCCAGCCCGCCGACAAGCGCTGTTTCTTTCTCAAAATCAGTCCCAACAGCGCACAGGTTGCCGCCTACCGCCGCTCTCCTCAGCGCCGCGGCCGCGACCGCCACATCGGCTTTCGCATCGCGACGCGTTTTCCCTTCGGCTTGTTCGAGAAATCGCGCGAAGTTTCCTGCGACGGGGAGCTCATCATCTATCCCGCCGTCGATCCGCTGCGCCTTCGCACCGAGGAAGGTGGACGGCGCTTCGGTGGAACGGGCCTCTCCGGTCGCGGGTCGGGCGATGAAGTATTCGGTCTGCGTCCCATGCGCGAGGGAGACGACCCCCGCGACATTTACTGGCGAAAGAGCACGCTGCTCGACCAGCTCGTCCTACGTGAGCGCGCCCGCGAAACGCGGCCCGACGTAGAGCTCATGCTCGACGTGCGCCGACCACTGGACACCGGCGACGAATGGTTGCTGCAATTCGAGCGCCGCATTCGGGACCTCGCTTCGCGTTCGGTAGCACATCTCAAACGCGGCGACGGCGTCACCATCGTGACCACGGCCGGCGAACGCGTCCGCGCCGATCGCAACGTCGGCGCCGATCGCCTTCTCCGGTTTCTGGCCCTCGTCGACGCCGTCGAACCAGCCGCAACCGGCGCTGCCGAAGACGTTCCCTCGCCAGCGGTCGTTGCTTTCCCAGCATCGCTCGCGACCGAGGGTCGATCGTGAGATTCGGACTCATCCATCGCCTGATGACCGATGCGATCGCCGCGCTCGGTATTCTCGCGCTGGTGACCAGCGGGGAGCTCGGACGCTGGATGAGTGGAGCCGTGATCGGCGGCCTGGGCGCCGCGCTCGCCATTCCGGAAAGCTGGCAAGGCAAGCCGTGGATGAGGCGCTTTTCTACGATTGCGCCCATCGCGCTCTTGGTCGTGCAGTTGGCGCGCCTCTTTGCCGGCGCGAGCGTGCTCGAGCTCGCGGTCGAGTTCGCCGCCGCCCTTCAGATCATCCGCCTGGCGACCCGACGCGGCGCCGCTCACGACCAGCAGGTCATCGTCCTCGCACTTCTCCACCTCATCGCGGGAACGGTCATCGGCGGTGGGCTCGGCTATGGCCTCTGCTTTCTCGGCTTCGTCATCATGGCGCCGGGCGCGCTGGTGCTCAGCCACTTGCGCCGCGAGGTCGAAGGAAATTACCGGCAGGGAGCCCGCGATCGAACCGGCCTCCCCGTCGACGTGCCGCGCATTTTGCGAAGCCGAAGGGTCGTCGATCGCGCCTTTTTGGTGGCGACCTGTCTCCTTTCGATCCCCATCTTCTGGTTCACGGCCGGCCTGTTCGTTCTGTTCCCGAGGGTAGGTCTCTCCTTTCTTCTGCTCAGTAAGCCGCACGGCGGCCGAATGGTGGGGTTCTCCGAGCACGTCGATCTTGGAGAGGTCGGCACGCTGCGCACGGACCCGACCATCGCGCTCCGTATCGAGATCCCCGATTTGCCGAATCCTCCGCCTCCGCGGCTCG